>JAFSIU010000163.1 GCA_017439615.1 Bacillota bacterium | reverse complement strand
TTCTTTTTCCCTAAGCGGACCTCTCGTCTGATAATCATATTTTCCTTCGGCACACCGTGACAACTGCGTTGGCGCTGTTCTTCGACAGCACCAGCGCGTCCCCGTAATCCACAGGAGGAGCCTCTACAGGCGCCTGCACCTGGATCCGGATATCCTCCAGCCCATAGCCGGGGACCTCCACCGGATCCGCCACCACATGATAAGTACCCATATGTACATTCTTCAGGGTGGTGTCCTTCGTAAACTTCTCCCCAAATACCGTAGGGCCGTCCACGATGGACACCGCGCCGGCAGCTTCATTGGGTACTACACTGCCGAAGCCCTCAAATTCAATATTCAGACCGATGGTGCCCAGATAGTATTCGTTGACCACCGTCAGGGTCTTTGTCGCTTCGTTAAAATAATCTGCTACAGTCTCAAAGCCCGGCTGACCCAGCGCAAAATAATCCTGGGGCAGGTCCTCCGGCTTTTTGGGGTTAACACCGGGCGCTTCGGTGATGCTGTACAGTTCATACTTGCCCTGGGCATTTTTCCGAACGGTGACCTGCCACCGTTTTGCCAGAGGGCGGTAGGTCTCCGCCGCGTCTCCCTTCAGCACCTGGCCCACGATCAGCTTTGCGTAATCTGCGGTCTGGTCCAGTTTCTTCTTGTCCAGAAGCAGGGCTGCCACGCCGTTTTCGTTGAGCTTTGCGTCCTGGCTGACCCGTTCGGTGGACCACTGGAGATTACCCTCCAGGTCCAGCACATACTGGCCGTACTGATCCGTCTTGACCTCCTGCTTCAAAAGCACATATTCACAATCCAGGACCGCCTCGCCCTCCGGGCCCCGGCCCACGATCAGCAGCACCGGCTCCTTCTTGTCCTCCACCAGTACATACTTATACTTAATATTATCCGTGATGCAGTTGATGTTACAGCTGTGCGCCACCATGCCGCAAATCTCTTCATAGGTCACCGGATCCCAGCAATCCCAGGAGTGGACATGGTTTTTTCCGTAATATTCGCACTGACCCACTTCCGTTACCTGGAAGCCTTCCGCATCCATCACTGCTTCCCAGTGATGATCTTCGGGAGGGTCGTCCGGCATGACCGGTTCACCGATCACCCAGGCATAGGTGGTCCCGTACTCTTCAAATATCTCTACGCCCTTTACCACCGCGCCGACAGGCAAGGCCGCCGCCACCAGCAGCGCCACCAGCAGCAGACACAGTATGAACCGCTTCTTCATAAGTCCTTCCTCCTGATTTGAAAAGCGAAAAATCCTCGCTGAAATATCTTACAAAAGCGCATACGTATAGTGCACCTAGTCTACCATTTTCGATTATAGCGTATTTTGCAAGAAAAATCAACACTTTTCCCAAATACAAGCCCCGGTTTGGATGTTCCAAACCGGGGCTTTACCCATTAGGTCAAGGCAAAGAAAATAATGATGGCGATAATCACGACCACGATCAGGAAAATATTGGGCACGCCCAGGGTGCTGCCGTAAAACAGGTTATCCCAAAATGATCCGTTGCCCTCTTCCCCAGACTGGGCAGGCTCGCCCTCAAAGGTCACCTTCAGTTCCAGGCTTTGGCCGGATTTCAGTTCTACATCCTGGGTGGATACATCGGAGTTTTCCGACAGCACATACCCCTCCGGGATCAGCTGCTCCAGGTTTGCGATGGTCACCGATTGGGCATTGGTGTTGACCACGGTGATGGTAGCGGTGATCTGCTCACCTTCAACGTATTCTTCCTTGTCCATCTTGACCATCACCTGTACGCCTTCGTACTCCGAATAGCTGTCGGCGCTTGCCGGCAGCACCATCAGTACCGCCCACAGCAGCGTCAGGCTCAGGATCATCAGTTTTCGAAATTTTTTCATAGGCATCGTTTTGTGTTGTAACGCCGCGGCTGTTTCCAGCCGCGGCGTTGGAAGCGAATTATGCAACATTTACCGTCAGCTTTGCGACATAAGTATTTCCGCAATCGGTCTCCACGGAGACGCTGATCTCCACCTCGCCGGCATCCACGCCCTTGACGGTCGCGGTCTCGCCGCCGGATACGGTGGCAACAGCGGTATCGCCGGTAGCCCAGGTATACTTGATGGCCTTCTCCTTATTGGGAGCGGTGTCATCTGCAAAGATCAGGGCCACCTTCACCTGGCCGGTGCTATCCTTGGCGATATTCAGAACAGACACATCCGCTTCAGCCTTTTCTGCCTTGTCGCAGATCTTCAGTTCCTTGGACAGCTTGACCACAACACCCTCCTCGGTCAGCACGGTAACACCCAGGGTGGTAGTGCCGGACTTGCCGGTAAGCTTCAGCTTTGCACCGGGGTAGTTAGCCTCGTAGACCACAGCCTCATCACCGCCGTAGATCTTGTAGACGATGGTGTTGTCCTCCGTGATCTTATCGGTCAGCAAGGCATTGACATCCGCCAGCGCATCGGAGGCATCCCGGTTGGTGGGCGTTGCGTCCTCTGCCAGCAAAGACTCTGCCGCTTCGGCAACAGACTTCAGAGAAGCGTTCTCCTCATAACCCTCAGTAGCCTTGGCTGCATTGACGGCAGCGGTCAGCATCATTCTCAGGTTGTCGGTCATGGGAGCGGTGTCGCTCTTGGCGTAATCCTTGTACGCGGCCACAATATCGTCGGTCAGATCAGCGATGGCCTGACCCGCAGCCGCAGCGGTCACATCCTCGTTATTTTCATACTTGGCGATCAATTCAGCAGCCTCCGCAGTAGACACGCCAGACAGCGCCGCGTCAGTGTCCACCATGGCCACCAACTTGCTGAGTCTGTTGTACAGGCCGGAGCCCATCAGCTCGGTAAAGTACTCAGCATCCACAGCATCCCAGTGCGCGCCCTTGATCTGCACATCCCGCAATTCGGGGAACACCTGGTCAATAAAGGCGATGTCAGGCGTGATGTACTCCACATCGTTGGTAATGGCAGCATTCATATCCATCTCGGCGATAGAGATTTCCTTGGCGTAGGCATTCAGCTTCAGGATGGTCACATCTGCAACGACCCGTTTGAAGCCGGCATCGTACCATCTGCCGTAGGTGTCCTCCGCCTCGGCCTCGCTTCTTGCCATGTAGTACAGGTCGCCGTTGTACTCGTAGGGCACATAGATCACGGCATTCTGCAGTGCCTTCTGTGCCTCATCCAAAGCGGACAGGGCAGCATTGATCTGATCATCGGAAGCATTTTCATTGGCTACCACTGCCTCAGCCTGGTACAGAGCATTTGCCAAAGTGTTCCAGGTGGCATCGGTGTATACGGGAGTAATGATGTTGTTGCCCTCGTTGTTGGCATTTTTTGTGTTGTCGACGCTCAGGATCTCGCCCTCGTTGGCGTTCTGCCAGCCTGCGATATCCGCCTGGGTGCCTTCCAGCATTGCCACGAAGCCGTCTGCTCCCATATCCACGATATAGCCGGCCACTTCCGTACCGGTGCCCATAAGATCACGGACCTCCTGCACCTTGGTGTTCAGCGCGGCATTGGAGACCTCCAGCAGACCCTTCTGCGCCTCATCCAGCACCAGCAGCGCGTTGCGGATCGCGATCTGGCTTGCGTTGGGATCGTCGTTTACATCCTCAGCCCGGCGGAATGCATTCATGAAAGCATCCCAGCTGACATTGGTGTACTTGCCCTGGCCGGCGACCGCGATCTCGTTCGCGGCGGTCATGGCAGCTTCCAGACCGGCCTTGTCAACGGTGTAGTTGAACATATTGCCGTCCTGGGCAGGGATCAGCTCTGCGCTGGTAGCAAACTGCAGGTTCAGCGCGCCTTCCAGAGAGGTAGCCTCGGTAGCGGAAACCATGGTGTTGTCCACCAGATCGCCGTCCAACCACACCACTACGGTCACAGCCTTTGCCACATTCTGCTGCAGCAGGGTGATCAGGTTATCGGTCAGCTTACGCTCGCCCATGGTCAGGACCAGACCGTCGGACAGCTCGTCAGCCTCAAAAGAATAGTTATACATATACAGAGGCGCCTTCACGGAGGTCTCTGTCACATCGTGATTGTTGATGTCCAGCTTGGCGATGCCCAGGATCAGACCCTGGTCGTCGATGAAGCCAACGCGCAGCGCATCCATCAGCACCAGGCGCTGCTCCAGGGTAAAGTCATTGTCTCTGGAGCTGAATTCCATGAAACTGCCGCCGCCCTGGGTATTGCCGGAGTCGGAGGTAACATCCTCGGGATTCTCGCCGCCGTTGTAGGCCCGCTGTACACCCTTGGTCTGCAGCACCAGGTCAGGCTGAGCGGCGTTGCAGCGGAATGCCAGGTCGATGGCGTAGCCGTAGGTGGCTGTCAGGGGCAGCGCGGAGGCTTCCTCACCGCCGTCGGCAGGCGTCAGGGTGTTGACACCGGTTGCCAAAGCGGGCAGGTACTTGGGAGAGGTGGCGCTGGCGGTGGCCATCTCCACATTCTTGCCGGCGTAGGAGCCGGAAACGGTGTAGTTATCAACGAAGTCAGCCACATCGGCGAACAGACCGGAGCCGGGAGCCAGGGTCATTTCGATCAGCGCTGCCTCCAGCAGGCCGTTCACATCCAGGCCGGCAGAAATGGTCTTGCCGTTGATCAGGATCATATCCACATTCAGGATGTTCTCCAAAACGCCCTTCAGCTCATCCCAGGTATAGCTGCCGTCGGTCAGTTCATCGCAGGCGACCTTGGCTGCATTCCAATCTGTTTTTCCCATATCCGAGCAAACGGCAATAATTTTTTCTCGTACCTCATCAATAATATGCTCATATTCCTTTTCAAATATGAATCCTTTTGAAACAATTTCAGGCAATTCGAGAAGCTTGCCGTTTTTCTTGCTGACAAGCAGATTGACTATCATCACACCGCTCTGAGAGAGCTGCTTTCTGTCTTTTAAAACAGTATTGCCGACATCACCCACACCGCGTCCGTCAACAAGCACTCTGCCTGCGGACACACTTCCGTCAATACGACCTCTGGCCTTATTTATATCCAGTACTTTGCCGTTTTCGAGCACGAAAATATTGGTTTCGGGAATACCAACCTGCTGTGCAAGAACTGCGTGCTTGAACAGCATACGGTATTCGCCATGCATAGGAACAAAATATTTAGGTTTAACCATATTCAGAAGAACCTTCAGTTCCTCACGACTTGCATGACCGGAAACATGAGTGCCTGCAGAGCGTTCATAAACAACAGTTGCACCAAGTCGATAGAGATTGTCAATGGTTCTGCCGACAAGGCGTTCATTGCCGGGGATAGGTGTTGCTGAGAAAATGACCAGATCACCGGGAAGAATCTGCACCTGCTTATGATCACCGGTAGACATACGGGAAAGACCGCTCAAGGGCTCACCCTGAGAGCCTGTTGTCAGAATCAAAATCTTGTTCAAGGGATAGTCATTGACTTCTTCAGGTTCTATCAGCATATTGGGCGGCACCTGCAGATAGCCCATTTCCATTGCGATATTGGCAACATTGACCATGCCGCGTCCGACAAAGCAGACCTTTCTGCCGACCTTCTCAGCTGACCAGATCGCCTGCTGTAGACGGTGAACATTGGAGGCAAAGGAAGTAACGAAAATTCTGCCTTTGGCAGACATAAAAATCTTGTCAAAGGTATCGCCGACTGTTTTTTCCGAAGGAGTAAAGCCATCCTTTTCGACATTGGTGCTGTCAGACATCAAAAGCAACACGCCCTCTTCACCAAGAGCCGCAATTCTGCCGAAATCCATCAGCTGACCGTCAACAGGAGACATATCCATTTTAAAGTCGCTGAGCATCAAAACTGTGCCTGCAGGTGTATGAATAGCAATGCCGAGCGAATCAGGAATTGAATGCGTTATGCGAATGAATTCGATAGCAAAAGGTCCGATGTTAACAGTTTGTCTAGCCTGCACTTCATGCAGATCTGCTTTGATTTTATGCTCTGCAAGCTTGACTTTGAGTAAGCCAAGTGTAAGACGTGCCGCAAAAACGGGGGTCTGCGGGAAATCTTTTAAAATATAAGGCATTGCTCCTATATGATCTTCATGTCCATGAGTAAGGACAAAGCCCTTCAGTTTATCCTTGTTCTCCAAAAGATAAGAATAATCGGGAATAACAAGGTCAATGCCCAGAAGCTCTTCTTCAGGAAACATAAGACCGCCATCAATACAAATAATAGACTCTCCATACTGTATCAATGTCATATTCTTGCCAACTTCCCCCATACCACCCAAGGGTATGATTTTCAGCTTGCTGTCTTTCAGCGGCGCACCTTGCTTCACATTCTTATGCGCTTTAGATGCAGCCGGAGCCGGTTCATTTTTCTTGTTTTGTTCAGAAGCGGTGACAACAGGCTTTGTTTTAGTTGATTTTACTTCAGAGCTTTTCTTTTTGCTGATTTCTGCTGCCTGTTTTTGTTCAGCAGAAATCATGGCATCCTCTTTTTCCGCTTTTTTCTTGGAAGGATACCATCTTTTTTTCGGCTTCGCGGATTTCTCGCTTGCCTGAGTTTCTTGTTTTTCCATAAACTCTCCTTTCATTCAAAATATCATTATCAATAAAACTGTCGGAATATGCCGGTTTGCACACAAAAACACAGCCATCATTCCACACAGAAATATACAATACAACAACCCCACAGCAAAAGCCGCAAGGTAAAAAGGTATTTAAAAAATATATAACAATCAATAAACCAATATGGCAATACCATATTGGTTTATTACATTTCAATTCATCAAATGAATCACACTATTTATATTATAACACAGGGAAGGAAAATTATGCAAGATTAATTGCTTTGGCATCAACTTCTGCAAGCATTGCATCAAGAACTGCTTTTTGCTCATCATTAAGAGAAATAAGAGGCAAGCGGCAGGGGCCACAATCAAATCCAAGCTTGGAAACGCAATATTTGATCGGAATAGGATTAGCAGTGATAAAAATCTTGGTAAATGCAGGATAAAGAGCCTTGTGCATTTTGGCAGCCGCAGCAACATTACCTGTCTGGAAGGTATCGATCATATCACGAATCTCATTACCAACAAAATGAGCAGCAACACTGACGACACCATTGCAGCCCAAAGAAAGCATAGGCAAGGTCAGGCTGTCATCGCCGGAATAAATGCAGAAGCTGTCATCAAGAACCTGCTTCAAGCGGCTGACCTGATCCATATTGCCGGAAGCTTCTTTCAAAGCAACGATATTATCGATTTTTGAAAGGCGAACAACGGTTTCAGGCAGCATATTGATACCTGTACGGGATGGTATATTATAAAGCATGATCGGAACATCGGCAGATTCGGCAATTGCCTTGAAATGCTGATATAAGCCTTCCTGCGGAGGCTTGTTATAATAAGGGACAACAGACAAGAAACCATCCACACCGGTTTTGGCAGCTTCTTTAGCAAAGTTACAGGAAAAATCAGTTTCATTATCACCTACACCGGCGATAACATAGCCTTTTCCTTTTGCAGCCTCTTTTACCGCTGCAAAAAGCTTGAGCTTTTCGGGCGGAGTGAGAGTGGGACTTTCACCTGTTGTGCCGCTGACAACAATGGAATCATTACCATTTTTTAATAAGTGCTCCGCAAGACGCTGAGCCTTTTCATAATCAACTTCTCCGTTTTGAGTCATAGGGGTTACCATTGCGGTAATGACCTTGCCGAAATACATTGAGTATTCCTCCTTAAATAATTCTAAATTACTTTACCAAGCCTCTTTCAACAACAAGCTCGGCAATCTGTACAGCATTGGTTGCAGCGCCCTTTCTGATCTGATCGGCAACTACCCACAGGCAGAGGCTGTTCTCAGCAGAAATATCTTTTCTGATACGACCGACATAAACTTCATCGGTATCGGAAGAATATAAGGGCATAGGATATTTTTTGTTTTCAATATCATCAATGACGATAACACCGGGAGCGACAGCCAGCAGCTCGCGGGCTTTGTCAGGAGTGATTTCCTTTTCAGTTTCGATAGTAATAGCTTCGGAATGGCTGCGATATACGGGAACACGGACCGCGGTAGCAGAAACCTGATATTGTCATCATGGAACATTTTCTGAGTTTCCCAAGCCATTTTCATTTCTTCCTTGGTATAGTCATTTTCCTGGAAAACATCAATATGAGGAATGAGATTGAAAGCGATCTGATAAGGGAATACGGATACTTCGGGTTCTTCGCCCTTATTGATTGCAGCAACCTGATATTTAAGCTCATTCATTGCAGCAAGACCGCCGCCGGAAACTGCCTGATATGTAGATACTACGATACGTTTGATTTTGGCATAATCATGCAGAGGTTTCAAAGCAACTACCATCTGAATGGTGGAGCAATTGGGATTTGCAATGATACCCTTATGCCAATCAACATCCTCGGGATTGACCTCGGGAACAACAAGCGGAACTTCAGGATCATAGCGGAATGTGCTGCTGTTGTCAATAACAATAGCACCTGCTGCAGCTGCAATAGGTGCATATACCTTACTGATAGAACCACCTGCAAACAATGCAATGTCAATGCCGTCAAAGCTATGCTCATTGGGAGCATCAACGATATAGTCAACGCCCTGATAATTTATAACAGTTCCCTTTTCCTCAGGAGCAGCAAGTAAAACAAGCTTGCTGATGGGGAAGCTTCTTTCTGCAAGTATTTTCAATAATTCTGTGCCGACAGCACCTGTCGCACCTAAAATAGCAACACTGTAACCGGTCATAAATCTCACCTCATAAAGTACAAATATTTCTAAAGATTATACCATACAAGAGCAGGCATACGCAACTATTATTTATATTCACGAAACAAAGGCTGAAGCTGTTTCCCATCCAATGCCATCGCCAGTGCGGGCAATGCCTGATCAAAATCGCAAACAAGGGAATTATGCTTTTTATGTGGACTGTCCTGCCCAAAAGGAATGAAGAAAATATTTTTATTATTCATCAGCCTGCCAATATTGGCGGCGGATACACCAAGTCCGTCATTTGTGGAAACACCAAGCAAAACAGGTCTGTTATTACGAAGATGTGCTTTAACAGCCATGCAGACCGGAGTATCAGTGATGCCATTTGCCAGCTTGCCGAGAGTATTACCCGAGCATGGCAGAACAATGATTGCATCAAGAAGCGCTTTGGGGCCAATAGGCTCTGCCTTCGGTATAGTGTCAATAATTGGAGCATTTGTTATTCTGCTTATCTCAGTTCTCCAATGCTCAGCTGTTCCGAATTTGGTATCAAGGGAAGCAACATTGAAAGATAAAATCGGCATTATATCAGCCCCGCTTTGAGTGATATTTTCAAGAACTTTCATTGTTTCTTCCAGTGTACAGAATGAGCCTGTTATTGCAAAACCAATTCGCTTTTGGTTAAGTTTTTCATATTCATCCATGCTGCACCGCCCCTTTACTTATGAAATCGTCAATAATATGAGGATAAACAGCGGCCAGAATTTTCCCGGCAGAAACAGGAGAAAATTTACCCGGCAGACCCAATGCCTGCATGGCATTCAGTCCCATATCGCGAGCAGCATCAAAATCTACTCCACCGGGGGATGAAGCAAGATCCATCACAAGAGTATTTTTTCTTATGTTTCTTAACGCTTTTGCAGGCAGCACAAGCGCAGGAACAGTATTGAAAATATAATCATATTCACCCAAAGCCTTATCAAAGCGATTCCATGCTATCAGAGTAAAACCATCTTGCTGTGCTTTCTGACAAAGTGCCTCACCTCTGTTGGTGATTTCTGTATCGCTGCCCAAGGCACGCATACGGCAGGCAAGTGCCTGACCTACTCTGCCATAGCCTATTATCAGTGATTTTGAACCGTTTATTGTTTCTGCGGAATTCTTAATAGCAAGACTGATTGCTGCTTCTGCAGTAGGTATACTGTTCGGGACTGCTATTGCATCAGTTTCTACTGTTGTTATCAGCGTTTTACCTGTTGATTTGCATATATCCTTAAGATATTTGCTTGCCATACCACTTATCACTGCGGCTTTTTCAGACATCAATGACAGATCATCAGAATCAAGCTTCAACAGTTGCCCGAATACATTAAAAACCATTCCATATTGAGAAACACCTGCAAGCGGCAGGATCAATATATCTGCATTCTTAAGAGTGGCAGCCAGACTTTCACCAGGCAAAAGCCCTGACGGAAGGAGCTCTGCAGGCTGACCATAGCAAAAAACTTCATAGTCAGAGTTTTTCATCAAAGACTCAAGCAGAATCAATTCTCTATTATCACCGCCCAAAAGGGCGATTCTTGTTTTTGACATTCTCAATTAACACCTCCGTTTACTGTTAATAATACAGTATATGGAGGCTATATTCTTTCGGGACTTTGTCCAATATGCTTTTCGGACAAAATATGGCCCTGCAGAAACTGCAGGGCCATTAACTATCTTTTTATTAAAATTACATTACAGAATCCAATCCGCAAACTACACCATTCAAAGATTGAACTTTGCGTATCGCAAGCAGAACACCGGGGATAAAGCTTTCTCTTGAAATCGAATCATGTCGAATCTTCAAGACCTGTCCGGTGCCTCCGAAAATAACCTCCTGAGAGGCAACAAAACCCGGCAATCTGACGCTATGTACTTTGATACCTTCATAATCACCGCCACGGGATCCTGCGATTTTTTCTTTTTCATTGACAGCACCTTGAATATGAGGTTCACGATTCTGGGCAATCAATTCCATTGTCATGGCTGCAGTTCCGGAAGGTGCATCAAGCTTCTGATTATGATGCATTTCAATTATTTCAACATCGGGCATATATTTGGCAGCCTCAGCAGCAAAACGCATCATTAGAATAGCACCGATTGCAAAATTGGGAACAATGAAAACAGGAGCATTATTTTCCAAAGACATTACGGCTAATTCTGCCTTGTCGTCATCTGTAAGCCCCGTTGTACCTACAACAACAGGAACCTTGTTTCTGACAGCGGTAATAACATTCTGTTTGACAACCTGTGGATTTGTCAGATCAAGTATCACATCAGGCTCAGAAATCTCAATCGCCTTCTGCAAATCATTTTCAATGACGACTTTGATATCAGCGCCACAAAGCTCGCCTAAGCAGCGACCTGTGTTTCTGACATCACAGGCTGCAACAATTTGCATATCCTTCTCAGCAGCAATTCCAGCTGACATAGCAAGTCCCATTTTGCCAGCTGCACCGTTTACTAATACTTTAATCATTTATCTCACCTCTTTTATAATATTAGCACAGTTTCTTTTATTTGGCAATTCTGCACTTCATCAACAGAAATTAGTCCATTATCTTGTAATTCTGATTCTTTTGATTTTATTTATGCAATATTCAGTTAATATACAACAAATGACGATCAGAACTATGGCAGGCAGTGTGTTGCCGCACGGCAGATCGATCTGCATAAAAATTCTGTAAATTATAAACCCCATACTCCAAAGAACAATATTTTTAATACATAAAACATCTCCATCGTGCTTCTGTTTTAAAATAAAATGATCTGTGATCATAATAGCTATCATAGGCACAAAAATCGATCCTATGAAATATAAAAAGCTCTCAAATCTGTTAACAGGTGCAAAGACTGATAACAAAGCAGCAACAATGCAGACAATAATCATTATAAGCTTGCTGTTGACTTTGCTGTTTACAAGAGCTGCAGAAATACCTGCAGAATATACATCAAGAAATGTAGTTGTAACCGTTGATAAAAGTGCAATCAATAAAGCTGCTGCCCCCAAGCCAACCTGCACAAAAATAACTGCAATGTCTGACTCACCCACAAAAATTGCTGCGCCCATACCGATTATATACATCCAGCAACTGACAATAAAATATGTCAAACAACTGATACCTGCAGCTTTCACCGGTTTTTCTGCATCTTTTATATAATCTGCTATCACAGGCAACCATGAAACAGGCATTGCTGCTGCAAGCTCCACAGCAGCACCAAAGCTGATCATTTCTGTTGAGACTATTGCTCCATCTGCGCTGAAGATAATCGTGCTTAGCATCAAGCTTAGAATAAAAAGAAGTCCAACCGCTATGTAATTGATTTTACTGATATTGGTCAAACCTGCAATGCAGCAAGCTATGATCAAGCCTGCCATAAGCACAATACTGATTTCATACGCAGCAGAAAAATCAAAGCATACTGAGCTGATAGCAGCACCTCCTGCCAGCATAATGGAAGTCCAGCCAAAAAGCTGTATTGTGTTAGCTGCTGCAAAAATTTTCGCTCCTGTTTTGCCAAAGGAAAGTGCTGCCGATTCCATAGCACCCATATTAGTTCTTGCTCCAATAAGGGCTGCTAAATACATAAATATACCACCTGTGATATGCCCGATAATTATTGCAGCAAGCCCCTTTGTAAATCCCAAAGGCGCAAAATAGGTGCCTGTCATGATCTCTGCAAGCGAAACCGCTGCC
>JAFSIU010000162.1 GCA_017439615.1 Bacillota bacterium | reverse complement strand
CTTGCGACCCCCTAACCCCCTTCAAGCGCTTTTTGTCCGATGCGTTACGATTGCTTTCTCAAGCGGCACTCTCTCAAACCAGTCAGTCTATACATTCGCAAAATCGGCTTTTGACGATATAAAACGGCACTACCCGACAGGGGTAGTGCCTTAAATTCCTGTTTTATGAAGCCTCTCATTATGAAAAAGCGGTCCTTTTGCATAAACTATGCAGGGGGGCTTCCTAAAGACTTATTCGGTGGTCAGCAGCTCGATGGCCTTGGCCAATTGATTGTCAAGCTTGTAATCGGCATCATAGAATGCCTGACTTGTGCAAGCCTCGGAAAGCTCCAGCTCATAAGTCGGAGTGATGCCGACTCCGTGCAGCGAAAACATTGAAGGAGTGTAATAAAGGCTTGCTGTATAACGATAGCCTCTGCCGGAAAGCAGGGTGATGATGGTCTGAGTGATTCCCTTGCCATAGCTTGTCGTGCCAACAGAAACAGCCTTTTTGTGATCGAGCATTGCTCCCAAAAAGACCTCGGAAGCAGATGCACTGTATTCATTCTGCAGTATAACGACAGGCAGCTCAATTCCAAGACCGCCGCGTGCGGTTTCGGCATAGGTGCCATCGCTTGTCTTCTGATAAAGCACAGGGTCACCATAATTCAGAAAATTCGCCGCGAGATTGACACAGGCAGAAAGTGTACCGCCGCCATTATTGCGGAGATCGATTATCAGACCTTTGATATCTCTTTCCGCCGTGATGCGCTTCCATTCGGCTGCAAATTCCTCATCGGTTTTATCCGTGAAGCTGTTGATAGCGATATAAGCCAGCTGCGGATAATCATCGATCAGTCTTTCTTCAACGGAATAAGCAGAGAGCTTACGGCGGGTAAGTGTCAGCTGACGCTCTGCACCCTCCTCGCTCCTGATGGTAACGACAACATCCGTGCCTGCTTCGCCCTTGATTTTTGAGGCGACCACATCCGAGCTCCAGCCTGCGACATCCTCACCATTGACTGCGACGATGCTCTCGCCGACCTGAATTCCTGCCTCAAAAGCAGGTGAATCCTTGTTCACCGAAGTGATGAGGGGATATTCCATTTCCAATGAAAACATCATGGTTACACCGATGCCGCTATATTCACCATAATAATCATCCATCAATGCGGTATATTCCTCATCATTCATATACCAGAAATAAGCATCGAAGTTTTCATCAATGAAAACATCCATGCCTTCTTCAATGCTTGTCAAAACCGCGGCTGCATCAAGCGACGGCACCTCTTCTGTGAAGGTGCCTGTTTCGACCTGCATACAGCCGCAGCATAAAACTGCCGATATTAAAAATAAGGATAAAAGCTTTTTCATATTTTCCTTTAAAATTCAAGTTCTGCCTGATTTGTCTGTCTCCCCTGCATCAAGGCTTGGTGACATAGTCCCAAGGGCTGACATGCTTGCCTTTTTCGCGGACTTCAAAATGCAGATGATAGCCGGTGGAGGCACCTGTGGTACCGACATAGCCGATGACCTCGCCTCTTTCGACCATATCGCCGACCTTGCAGGCGATCTTATTCATATGTCCGTAAAGTGTGGAAATGCTGTCGCCGTGATCAATGATGACGCAATTGCCGTAGGAGCCATAATACTGCGACAAAATAACCTCGCCTGCCGCCGCTGCATAAATCTCGGTGTTCTTTGCGGCACGGATATCAATACCGGTGTGCATTTTCCATACCTTTTTGGTGGGATGCGTACGCATTTTATAATCCGAGGTGATATAATTGTTCTTTTTGGGCAAAGGCCAGGTATAAATGCCCTCATTAACAAGAGTGGAGAGTCTTTGCAGCTCGGCAATTTCGGCCTCGAGCTTGATGGCATCGGCTTCCATGGCATCTTCCATTTTGCCCAGCTCATTGATATCAGCCGAAAGTGCGGCGCGTTTTGCTTCGGTCTGTGTGCGAAGGCTTTCCAGATCATTGATATCGGACTGAATATCCTGCTGAAGCAGCTGCCAGTCAGACTTGGTCTTTTCAAGATTCTTTTTGTCGATTTTCAAATCATTGATATCAGCCTGAATGCTCTGCAGCAGCTCCTGATCCTGTGCCAGCACGCGTTCGAGCATATCATAATTGGTGATAAACTCCTTGAAGCTTGAGGATGAGAAAAGCACATCTATCAAAGTTATCTCACCTGTGGTATATATACTGACCAAACGTTCCTTGAATAATTCCTGTCTTTCTGACAATCTTTCTTCGGTAGCGGCAATT
Source organism: Bacillota bacterium (assembly GCA_017439615.1). Lineage (GTDB taxonomy): Bacteria > Bacillota > Dehalobacteriia > UBA4068 > UBA4068 > RGIG3181. The sequence goes on along the minus strand of JAFSIU010000162.1, from coordinate 857 downwards.
CTGTCACCCATAACCTGAAGCTCATATTCCACAACGATAACATGGTTTTCGGCAGAGGTGCGCTCGCGTTCTTTTTGTTCTATTTGCAGCTCAAGATCGGCGATCTCGGCAATTACGCCCTGACGCTCGGCCTGAGTTGCCTTCATCTGCTCTTTGAGAGCTTCCATTTCCTTGGCAATTTTCTTCAGCTCAGCTTCATATTCTTCCATAGTGGAAGCACCCTGAGCTGTTGTCGGTTCATAAAGAAGATTGAAGCCGAAAAACAGCGCAAGGCTCACAATGAGCACGCTTGCCAATGAAACTAATACTTTTTTCTTCATATTTGCCTCCTCAGACATCAAGGAAACGAGCAACGGAAATAGCAGAGCCGATGGCTCCCATCAAAATACCTGCCAGAAGCATAATGCTCATAACACCCGAAAGAGCATCGACAGCAGATACAAAGGTCATAAAGGGCAGAGTATTCACCAAATAATCCACAACCTCGCCATAGGCGAAATATGTTATGCACAATGCCAGCAGTGCGCCAAAGAAGCCGATGATAATACCTTCGAGCAGGAATGGCCAGCGGATAAAGGCATTGGTGGAGCCAATCCACTTCATAATCATGATCTCCTTTTGTCTGGCATAAACAGAAATTCTGGTACTCATGGCAATGAGCACAACTGCGGCAATTCCCAAAAGCGCCATCAAAGCCAGACCGACCTCACGCATGGTGGAGGTGAAGGAGAAAATCTGCTCGACCGAGCCCATACCATAGCGAACCTTGTTGATGCCTTCGATATGCTCCAGAGCTCTGGCAATGGAAGCGACATAATCAGGAGAAACCGCCTTGACTGTGAAGGAATCGGGAAGCG
>JAFSIU010000161.1 GCA_017439615.1 Bacillota bacterium | reverse complement strand
CCCGTGGTCGATTCCCGAAGGGAAACGACCAATACACGAAGGGAGCCTTAGGCGCCCCCGTGCCAGTGCACAATAAGAAAACCGACCTATGATCGTAGCCATAGGCCGGGTTAACTGTTTTATGGGCACTCCGCTAACAGGCGGGGTTTTTCAGTATTCCTTGCGGCGCTGCATTTGTTCGGGATTTTCGGCATATTCAAGAGCGGTTTCCCAGGTTATGCGTCCGGCGCGCAGCAAATTCATAATCGACTGGTCCATAGAAATCATTCCCTCAGCGCCGCCTGCTGCGATAGCTGCGGCTATCTGATGGGTTTTGCAATCTCTTATCATGCTGCGTATGGCACTGTTCATATGCATGATCTCAAATGCGGGCACCAGGCCGCCATCCACATCGGGCAAAAGCTGCTGGGAGACAACAGTGCATAATACCGCACTGAGCTGAATACGGATCTGTGCCTGCTGATCGGCAGGGAAGGCATCTATGATACGGTCAATAGTATTCACCGCACCCTTTGTATGCAGGGTTGCAAAAAGCAGATGTCCTGTTTCTGCCGCTGTCATCGCGGTTCTTATTGTTTCCAGATCTCTCATTTCGCCCAACTGTATAACATCGGGAGCCTGTCTTAAGCAGGCACGCAGCGCAGATAAATAATCAACGGTATCCACCGCTATCTCACGCTGACTTACAATGCTTTTCTGATTGCGGTGTAAGTATTCTATCGGGTCTTCCAAAGTGATGATATGGCAGGCGCGCTGCTTATTGATGCGGTCGATAAGACAGGCCTGGGTGGTGGATTTGCCGCTGCCGGCAGTTCCGCTGACCAAGACCATACCACTATTCAATTCGGAAAGGCGCATGACTTCCTCGGGAATATGCAGCTCCTGCCAATCCGGGATCTCAAAATTGACTATACGAATCACTGCCGCAAAGGAGCCGCGCTGCCTGTAAGTATTTACACGAAATCTTGCCAAACCGGGCAAGGCGAACGAAAAATCATCATCGCCTGTTTGCTGAAATCCCTGCATATCGCGCTCAGACAATGCATAAAGCTCGGTTATCAGCCCTTCCGACAAATACGGCAAAACCTTTTCTTCATCAATATGCTTTATCTGTCCATCTGTCTTGATGCTGACAGGCGCCCCCGGTACTATGAAAATATCCGATGCGCCTTCTTGTACCGCATATGTCAAATAATCTTTTAAGGTCGTCATTGCTACTCCTCCTTAAATTCACCATTCCATACAGGGAGTCTGTCATCAGCCTGCCAATCCGCAGTTGATATTGCCTGCCAACGCAGGATTTCATACCCTTTGTCATCGATAAGCACTTCCACAGCAAGAAGCTGTGTTGCCGATATGCGATGAGCATAGCAGAATTTGCCATCTTGCTCTGTTACTTCTGCAGGCATTTTCCCTGCCCGAAGCTCTGCAAGCGTTTTTTCAGCGGCTGAGTCCGCCATATAATATCCTTTTGCTGCGGAAAGCGCATTATCGCTGAGCAGCTGAGTGCTTTTGGCTGTTGAAACGGTCAAAAGCGCAAATACGGTCAGGCAAAGTACGGCAAAAATAACCAATAAGGAACTGATGCCGATTGCCGAGATGCCGCTGTTCTTTTTAGTGTTCATCAGCTGCCACCTCCTGCCATGCCGCATTGAGATTGATCAAGCAGACTTCATTATCCCAAACGCTTATTTGTGCACTGCCGAGATAGTTAGATTCCTGAGGCAAAAGCTCTGCGGTCAATTTATAAATACTGACGGTTTCTGTCTGTTCCCAACCTTCATTATAGCATATATACCAGCTTTTGCCATCACTGCTGCCTCCGAGAAGCTCAGAGGCTTTTATCAAATCCCCTCTGCAGGTTTTCAAGATTTCTGCTGCATTTTGTGCGTGCAGAAGAGCACGCTCCTGTGCCTCGCAGTTTTTGGATATTTCATCAGACCAGACAAAAGCATTCAGGCAGAGTGCGGCAGCCAGGGCGAATACTGTCAGCATAACAGCAAGCTCGATCAATACCAGGGTTACCTTATTTTTCATAGCTTCCCCACTCCTTCCCGCGCAGAGTCAAAAAAAGCTCATCTTCATTTCCTGAAAGATCTGCTATGTTGATCTGCAATAAATCATCGGAGCATATCACACGGAAGCTCTCAATCGGCATAATCTTTTCTCCGTCTTCGGGCATAAGACCCGAATCTGCGGCAGTGAATAATTCCATAAGCCATCCATTATAAAAATATATCCTTGTCCAATATTCATTTCCTTTGATATTTTCGCTGATGACAAGGCTTTCGCATTCCCCGAAATCAGCAATCATAACAGCATCGGAAGATGATGCCTGATGTATTTTGTTCGTAAGATATTGCAGACAGGTACTTCTGTCATAGGAAACCGTATTCCTTTCGGCAAGGCGCTTATATACCTCGGCTCCACCCAAAAGAACAGAGAGAATTCCTGCCGCAAACACTGCAAGCAATATCAATGCGGCAATCGCGGATATGGAGTTTTTTCCACTGCGTTCTCTCATTTTGCTCCTTTTTTCAAAACAGTTATCTCCGGCATCAGATTGGAGGCGAATATCTCATAAAAAACGGTATACTCTTCTCCGATCTGCACTCCGTAATGTTCGGTCAGATAATCCAATGTGGGAGGATAAATCCCTTCTGCCGCATAGCATGCCACAGCAGAACGGCGTAAGGCATTTTCCAGCTGCTCGCGTCCTGCCTCACTGCCACCGCGATACAAATTGTCCATCGCGGAAAAGAACCATAAGGCACTAAGCAGGAAAATTCCTGCCAAAAGCACAGGCTTCCACAAATATCTTTTTCGTTTCATCACACTCATAGCACTCACCTGATAGCAGTCATAATATGCATCAAAGGCAGCATCACGGAAAGCAGAATAGCACCAACAAGCACAGACATAATCAGCACGACCGCAGGCTCTATGCGCCCTGCAAGGCTTTCCAATTCATATTCGCTTTCTTCCAATGCCTTTACGGCGATTTGCTCCATTGCCTGCTCGCCACTGCCGCCGCGGATCCCCGCTTCAAGAAGACGGCATTGTGCTTTGGAAAATATTCCGCTTTCACGCAGAGCCGCAGAAAGACTGCTGCCTGCATTCAATGAGTCAAGACAATGTGTACAGCAAAGCCTGAAGCCTTCACTGCCTTCGGAGAGCTTGGCTGCCAATTCAACGGCTTCTGCGGCATTGAGCCCGCTGCGCAATCCCATTGACAGAGCTTGAGTGAATCGGGCAATATTGATTTTGCGGTTAATGCCTTTATCGACCTGAACTTTATACCATAAAGAAAGCATTTTTTCTCTTATTTGCGAAGATATTGCCAAAAGCAAAATAAAGCCTGCTGCCAAAGCAAGAAGTATCGCCAAAACCGGTATTGACCTCCGCAGCAGCATACCGAGGCTCAGCAACCCTCCTGCCACACCGGTCAGACTGCCTCCCAAACGGGCATACACATCATTGAATAAGGGCAGTACCCATACCAAAAGAATGAATACCACAGCCAGAAGCACCAATAACAGCACGGAAGGATAAATCAAAGTGTTTTTAAGCTGATGAGCCAGACGGGCACGACCTTCATAAAAATCTGCCAGCGCCTTCAATGTTTCTTCACTGCGGCCAAGCTTTTCACCGACAAGCATAAGATTGCACATATATGCAGGGAAGACTCCGCTTTGACGAAGGATTTCGGCAAAGGGCATACCCTCGTCTGCCTTTTGCGACATTGCGGAAAGCAATGCCTTTTCTGCAGCTTCTTCTTCATCCTCGGCAAGCAAAGCGAGGGCATCAGCAAAGCCGATACCCGCATGATACATTTGCTGCAAAGCCCCGCAAAAAGCTGCAAGCTGTTCATTATCCAATCTTAATTGCTTCATAAGCATACCTCTCAATAAAACATATCTACGATTTTTGCGAAAAGTATTTACTCAAAGACTTAATAAAAATATTTGGCGGTATAATTGGTGCCGTCTCCGATATAAGCCAGAATGGAGTCATTGCCATTGGCTGTGGAGGCGAAGGTGGGATCCATACGCTGCCAGGAAGAGCCATCAAACCAGATAACGCCATCAACCCAGCCGCTGCCTTCCACCCAAACGCTTATCCATGCATGATATGCTGTCCCCGCATATCCGACAACCAGCTTGCAGGGCAAGCTCTGACTGCGAAGCATACCTGTCATCAAGGCAGCATAATCAAAGCAGATTCCGCTTTTCTTTTCCAGAACCTTGTCAAGATCGGGCAAATAGCCGCTTTTCACGGTTTTGGCAAGCTCTTTGTCATATGTCATACCCTTGACAACATAATTATAAACTATCTCTACCTGTTTCAAGGCATCTTCTTTATCACCTATCAGACGGGCTGCCTCAGCAACGACTGCCGGTGCCGAGTCATAATCGACATATTGATTGGAATGCAGGAAGGGTGCAAATTCATCATTAAGCTCAATTTCGGTTTTCAGCGATAATATAGCTGCATATTTGCTGCCGCTGACATTCTGATAAACAGTTATCTGATAATCTCCATTGCCGTCAGAAAGCGGGAATGCCGCCCACAGCTGCGGAATAAGATTATATGTATATGTAGTGGAAGGACCTTTTACCTGTACCTTCAAACGAAGTTCGGTCTCAGCAAGATATTTGACCATTATATATCCATCAGCAGTATTGGAATAATCGATGACTGCCTTTTCATTTTTCTTTTCCAATTCACCTGAGGCAACAACACTCACCTTTTGAGTAACTGCTGCTTCTGCCGAGGACAAAGCCACAGCCTCATCATGAAGCTCGGCCTCAAGCTTGCCGGAATCGGCAATGATCTCCGCAGGAACAGAAGGAGTTTCGATAGAAGTTTCCTGCATAGCTGCAGTAGTCTTAGTCTCTGCCTCAACCTTGGTTTCGGCAATTGTTACTGTTTCAGCCTCCACCTTGGTTTCGGCAGATGTTACCGTTTCAGCCTCAACCTTGGTTTCGGCGGCTGTTACCGTTTCAGCCTCAACCTTGGTCTCAGCAATTGTTACTGTTTCTGCCTCCATCTTGGTCTCGGCGGCTGTTACTGTTTCCGCCTCAACCTTGGTCTCAGCAATTGTTACTGTTTCCGCCTCCACCTTGGTTTCGGCGGCTGTTACTGTTTCTGTCTCTACCTTGGTCTCGGCAGCTATTGTTTCCATTACTGTTTTTGTCAAATCTTCATTTGCGATAGTATTAAGTTCAAGAGAAGTTTTGTTTTCCTTCATGGTGCGGGTGATTGTTTCACTTGCAGAAACAGCAGACGAGCTTTGCTCCCCTGCATCAACACAGCCTGAAACAGCAAAAACAAAAATTGCTCCTGCCATTAGTAGCATTTTATACTTCTTATTCAGGTTACTGAAATGGATTAGACTCACCTTCTCTTGCTTTTATATCAAATGTTTTCATTTTTAAAAAATTTTTAATATTTCTCTCTATTGAAATATTATATCATTTTCTGTTATTATTACTATATAAATTACATATTTATATAGGATTCTGTTAGCATTAAGACAGATTGTTCAACAATTATGAAAGTCGGGTGAATACTATGACTGCCGCCTTGAAAGTCAGAATGTTTGAAACTTTTTCCCTTCAATATGGAGACAAAACTGTGGATGACCGCAGCAACAGTATGAAAAAAGTATGGCTTTTGCTTGCCTATCTCATCTTTTGCCGCAATTCATATTTAACACAGGACAGCTTCATTTCACTTCTGCAGGGAGCAGGCAGCGATGAAGGCGCCGATCCCAACGGACGATTGAAAGCGCTTATTTACCGCGCACGTACTCTTCTCAATCAGCTCGATGATATTGCAGGTCATGATTGGATAGTCCGCAAGAAAGGCACTTATTCCTGGAACACCGATATCCCTCTTGAACTTGATGTTGATGAATTTGAAGCACTCTGCAAGCAGGCAGATAGAACTGATGATGAGAATGAGCGTCTGAATATTCTTCTGCAGGCTTTGGAAATATATCGCGGTGATTTTCTTCCCAAGCTTTCTATGGAGCCTTGGGTCATGCCTATCAATACATATTATCATCAAATGTTTCTGAATGCTGTCGAACAGGCTTTGCTCCTGCTTGAGAAAAACGAACGGTATAATGAGATCACTTCGCTCTGCAAAAAAGCTTTGAAAATCGAACCGTATAGCGAAGAGATATATCAGCATCTTATGAAGGCCCTCATCGCTCAAGACAAACGCTCTGAAGCTCTGCAGGTTTATGAAGATATGAGTGAGCTGTTATTCTCGACTTTTGGTGTTATGCCGAGTGATGAAAGCAGAGCCTTATATCGTGGAGCATCTCGTGAGGAGAAAAGCTTTACTGTGCCAATCGGCACAGTACGCGAGCAGTTGAAAGAGCCTGCTGCTGCCAAAGGAGCTGTTTATTGCGAATATGATTTTTTCAAATTGCTTTATCAGGTTCAGGCAAGAGCAATCATCAGAAGCGGCGAGGTTATACATATTGCTCTTTTCTCTCTTCATGGGCCACAGGGCAAAAGCATTTCCAGACGCAGTCTGGATATTGCCATGAATAATCTGCAGGAGCTTGTGATAAGCAGTCTTCGTCAGGGTGATATTGTCAGCCGCTGCAGTGTTTCCCAGCTGATAGTTATGCTCCCGCAGGCAAATTATGAAAATAGCTGTTCTGTCTGTCAGCGTATACTCAAGGCCTTCAACAGACAGTATCCGCATTCACCCTTATATATCAATTACAGTGTTCAGCCTATTGAACCGATGAATGCGGCACCGCATCCGCATATCTAAGATACTTTTGATCCGAAACAGCATTGTTTCGGATCTTTTTATTTACGAAGCAAGGTTTCTATCAGAACTGCCTGCACTACCCAGCGTTGTGCGGTGATTCCCGTTCCTATGCAGGTGGAAAGAGTCAGAATATTATCTTTGGCAGAAGGAATATGCTCAGACTCAATCACCGAGCTTTCCAGATAATGCTGCAATGCCTTTTCTTTTTGCTCGTCATTTTCAAAAATGAGTCTGTAGGTGTCGCTGATGACTTCCGCTTCATAGGCTGCAAATATCTCATAGCGTTTTACCGCATCTTCTGTGGCTATATAAATATAAGGATGCTCATCTGCATATTCCTGCTTCTGATAATTCTGCAATGAGCCGAACATTTTCCCCTGACCCATCTTATGCCCATAAATCAGGGTATTGAAATCGCCTAAACCAACATCATTGCGGCATTCCAGGAAAATGCATCCCGAGTAGCTGTAACTGCCATCCCATGCCCTGCGAAGATATTCATTATTATCCCGCACCCTTATCAAAGGATAATCAACAGGGGTATCAGGTATTCTTATCCAACCGAATACGCGGGCATTGGTTTCCTGAAGTTTTTGAAGCTCCAAGCTCATCATCAATTGAATATCCTCATTCTGCGGCACTTCTGGCGTTTGTTCCACAACAGACTCTGTTTGCTCTGCAACAGCTTCCGTCGGTTCCACAACAGCTTCTGTTTGTTCAATGAAAGTCAAAGCTTCTTCTGCAGGTTCTTTTGTGATTTCCTGCGGTTTTTGTTCCGTCATAACCTGCGTTCTTTCCTCAGAAGGCGCGGGAACAAGCGGTATATTCTCATCAGCAAATTCCGCTTCAATCGCGATCATTGTTTCGGCAGGTGCGATAACATGACTCTCATAATACTGCTCCTGCGATGCTATCACAGCTGAGGAAGAAAATGCAAGCTGCTGAGCTTCCTGATTCAGCTTTGCTGACAAACGGTAATCATACAAACTCAAGCCAACCAGCAGACCGCTGATAACAAAAACACCCGCAAAAAGCTTTTTCAAAAGCTTTTTGTTTTTTACTTTCAAGCATTCTCCTCCCTTCCGACATTCATCTTCTATATATCATTATATTATCAAATGGTAACAAATACAGTTATATTCCTTACCTCTTCATTCAAAATTCATTGATTTTATATTTTATTTTTTTCTTTTTTCAATGCTTTGGGTCCGCGAAAGCTTTACTTTCGCGGACCCGACAGTTCATTTAAACAGTTTGTTTTCTCTTTGCCGCAAATTATTCTTCGTCTTCCTTTTTTCTAAGACCAAGCAATGCCAGACCGGAAACAGTTGCTGCAACTGCATAAAGAGCAATGGGATCACCGGTATAAGGAACTTCGGCCAAAGGAATATCTTCTTCGGGAATGTCCACGGGCTCAGGCTCCACGGGAGTGGGTTCTACGGGAGGCTCAGGAGCAAGAGGAACATCCTCTTCAGGAATATCTACGGGAGTAGGTTCAACGGGAGTAGGTTCAACGGGAGTGGGCTCAACAGGGATAGCTTTATAGATATAGACAACTTCTTTGTTGCCGTCCATGATACCGCTGGCGGGATCGCCATCAACTCTCACAAATTCAAAACCTGCAAATTCCTTCTGTTCGGTGGTATATTCAACATTTTCACCCTTGAGCTGATGCGTAGAAGGTGCAAGAGTTCTGCCTTCGTCAGTTTTCCATTTTACTACCAGGTCATATACACTAACGATAGAAGGAGGAGGAGTAGGAGGAGTGGGAGGTGCAGGAGGTGCATCCTTGGTGTAGACATAGGTTACTTCCTTATCTGCATCCATGGTACCGGATACTGCATCACCGTTGACTTCGGAGAAGGTATAGCCTTCGATAGCCTTCTGCTCGGTGGTATATGCAGAGCCTTCTTCCAAGGTGTCAGTGATGGAATCTGCCAAAGCTTCGCCTGCTTCATCGACATAGTTGACAACGAGGTTGTAATATACGGGTGCGGGAGGAGGCGGAGGTGCGTCCTTGGTGTAGACATAGGTTACTTTCTTATCTGCATCCATGGTACCGGATACTGCATCACCGTTGACTTCGGAGAAGGTATAGCCTTCGATAGCCTTCTGCTCGGTGGTATATGCAGAGCCTTCTTCCAAGGTGTCAGTGATGGAATCT
>JAFSIU010000160.1 GCA_017439615.1 Bacillota bacterium | reverse complement strand
TGTTAGGGTATCTTTCTGCTGCTAATCTATGTCAAATAAGTCAGTTTCTACATTCGTAAAATCGGCTTTTGCCGATTTTTAAACGGCACAACCCAAAGAGGTTGTGCCGTTTGCAACTGTCTTATGAAGCCTTGCCTTAATGAGACTTCTTTTTTAATTCTGTATTTTGATCTCCATAGCCTGACATAAAGGATAATGAACAAGCTTTTCCGCATCAAGATTCTCCTTATGCATATTCACCGCTGTTATCCCGTGATTGTCATAGGTCTTATAATAATATATTCCCTTATCCGTATTGCAGCAGGAGATATAAAGTGTCAGCTCCAGCCCTCCGTTTTCCAGAATACAGCAGCCTCTTTGCTGCTCGACCGAGCCGAGAATATGAAAAAACTGACTTACACCGGATAGCTCATCATCTGCACTCACAGAATTCAGCTTCACAAAGGCAGCACGCACAAAGCGGGATGCAGAGGATAAATCACCCGGCAAGCCCAAAGCACCCATACCGCGACTGTATGGCGAAAAATGCAGCTTATCCGAAAAACTATTCCCCGGCGGCAGCGGCGATAACTGCATAAAATCATTCATCCTGCTCAATTGCTCGGGAAAGGGCGGATTATTGGTCAGAACACCGACAGTATTATCATATATCATCAACCCTTCACGTACAGCCTCAATAGTCACGCATTGCTCCTTATCCGCCAGCAGCCAATGCAGCTGCGCGGGCGGCAAGGCTTCGCTGAAGGCAGCATCAGTGATATTTATTTCTTTCAACAAATCAACAGCCGATTTCACATTCTCGCATTGTGCAAGCAACCATGGGATAAGCTCGAATTGTGCGATATTTATTTTGCCTGCTTGCTTTGACTGATAGCAGGCATTGCCGACAAAATTCAAGCCTGCAATCGCCAGTCCCTTTTCATTGACCGCATCATAAAAAAGCGGATAGCCATCCGCAATATGAGCCATGCCAATTATGGCATAATGCTGCAGCATTTCCTTTTCTGCACGGAAATGCAAAGGAAAGCTTCTCGGGATTATCACTATCTCCTCACCATAGGAAAAATCATTATCCAATGTCCTGCCGAAATAAAAATCCTTCGCCTTATATCCTGCTGCCGTGCACATAGCTTCTCCGCCTTTCACAAACCTCAAAAAAAACAAGGAAAGAATATTGATATTCTTTCCTTGTTATGGAAGATTATGCAAAATAGCTTTTCTTATTTTACACGCAGCTGCCAAAAGGCAACCGCACCTGCTGCGGCAACATTCAGTGAATCCACTCCGTGTGCCATTGGTATGCGTACGGTATAATCACATTCGGCAATGGTGGCAGCACAAAGTCCATCACCCTCAGTGCCCAGAACAATGGCCAGCTTTCCCTCTGCTGCCAGAGCTTCATCATCAATGGATACCGAGTCATCATTTAAGGCCATAGCAGCGGTTTTAAATCCCAGCTTATGCAGCTTTTCAACACCTTGCGCAGGCCAGCCCTCAATACGTGTCCATGGCACCTGAAAAACAGTTCCCATGCTCACTCTCACCGCACGTCGATTCAATGGATCGCAGCAGCCTTCTGTCAGCAGCACGGCATCTATATTCAATGCAGCAGCAGAACGGAAAACAGCGCCGATATTGGTGCTGTCGGCAATATTCTCCAGAACAACAATGCGGCGGGCATCAACACAAAGAGCATCAATTTCAGGCAGCAATGGGCGACGCATGGCGCACAAAACACCTCGCGTCAGTTCGTAGCCTGTCAGACTGCATAAAAGCTCTCTTTCAGCAGTATAAACAGGAATATCCCGACAGCGAGTCAAAATATCTCCGGCATCACCTTCAATATGCCTGCGTTCCATCAGAAATGCAATCGGCTCATAGCCGGCATTGAGTGCACGGCGAATGACCTTGGGACTTTCGGCAATGAAAATACCTTTTTCTTCTTCTTTTTTGTTGCGCAGCTGCGCCTCGGTCAAACGGGCGAATATATCAAGCTCCTGAGAAGCAATATCTTTTATTTCAATGATTTTCGGCATCTTTCTGACCTCGGAATTGTTTTCTTTGATTATATGCGCATAATGCTCTGATGTCAAACCAAAGACTGCAAAACATGCCGGAAATGCGTTCGCAGCTTGCCTTGTCAAAACCTGTCAGTAATATATATTCCCCCACTTAGAGCATATTGACAAAAAAGTATAAATAGGGTATTTTATCTTTAATAATAAAAAAAAGAGAGAGAATATTATGTTTATCATAATCATTGCCGCGCTGATTATCATCACCGCCTGCATTCTTATTGTCGGGCCATCAAATATTATGGCAAATCGTGCCGAAACCCATCGCACCTACAAGCAATGGGAGAATACCTATCGTGCTGAAAAAAAATATTATAAGCTCTTCGGCAGAAAAAAGAAGGACGGTCAGGCTGACAGCCAAAACCACCCCGAGTGCTAAACCCAGACAAAACAACTTTATTTATTTTGCTTATATGTCATTATTATTTTTAATACTTAAAGGCAGACTATTAATAACACACAGGTGGGGGTTTAAGTCGCGAAATATACCTTTTTTGCAGCTTTTGATAAACAACCACACAAAAAAATGCTATCCCTAAAATGCCGCAAATTGCGGCATTTTTTTGTGTTTTGTGAATGAAAACAGAACAAAGCAGTTCATACCGCTCAAAGAAAACTGTTTTTCATTGATAAAAGATTTGCAATTTGAATTATTTATGCTATAATGATGTTGTTGCATTATATGATTTGATGGGTCAGGAGTTTTTCTTTGCCCGACAAATAACGGCGCAAGGAAACTTGCGCTTTTGGTGTTGGTATTTTTATTTTCTTATTCCCTGTTTATTGAGAGATGAGATTTATAGATTTTCCCCTTTACACAAAATTTTCGGAAGCCCTGTGCTTTTTGAGCAAAAGGGAAGGTGATTGAAATGAAATTTAAAATTAAAATTTCGGCATTGACATTTGGTGTAGTCTCCGCTGCATGCGCCGTCTTGTCTCAGGTGAAATTCTCCTTTTCACCTCCGCCTGCTTATGGCGTTTGCATGGTTTGTCATGCCCGTGACTTGGTCAATACTTTATTAAATCGCATAGGCCCCGAATGGTGGGAACAAGCCATTGTTTCCTCTGTTGCGCTCAAAGGGCTTATCGTTACAACCTTAGGTGTTATGCTGGGAGCTTTTATTGCTGCTGTTATCAGCGGTGAATTCAAGCTGAGATTTGTTGAGAATGTTCCTAAAGCTGCTATTTGCGGTTTTATTGTCATAACAGCCGGTCTTGTCATCTCCGGCTGTCCGATGCGCTTGCTTTTGCGTACGGCATATGGCGACTGGGGTGCTGCAGCATCGGTAGTTACCTTGATACTCGGTGTTTTCCTCGGCACATTATGTCTCAAATGGCAGGCCAAACGCAAGGCACGCCGTGATCTGAAGGGAAAAGCGCAGGCTGAATTGCCTGCTGCCGCAGAGGAGGTGGCTGCACAATGAGTAAGGTTACAATAGTCAGCCTTGTTATGGGTGTTATCATCGGCTTCTTTGCTCAGCGTTCCAGAATGTGCTTCATCGGCGGTTGGAGAGATTTCTTCCTTATCAAGGATACATATCTTCTGAAGGGCTTTTTCTCCTTTGTTATTGCAGCTGCAATCTTCTTCTATGCTTTTGACCTGACAGGAGCATATATCAAGGATTATCCTTGGTTTGACCGCCCACCGGCAGAATATACCAATGTTTATGACGCAGTTTTCTATCAGGCAGAATATGCGGTATATCGCGATCTGGGATACTGCGATCTGACCTTCAATCCGCTTATCACCAATCTGGAGATCCCGATCCCCAGTGTTCATATCGGCGGCTTCGCGATTCCTTATGAAACACTGCTGTTTATGGGCTGTGCATTTGTCATCGGCTTCTTCTCCACCTTGGCAAACGGCTGTCCTGTTCGTCAGCATGTTATGGCTGCCAGCGGCAATCTCAGCTCCATCGTTTTCCTGCTGTTTTTCTATGGCGGCATCATAATTTATGAAAAATATCTCGTCAATATCGTCAATGATCTGATCAATTTCTGACGGCATAGTTTTCAAATCAAAAAGGGTTTATGCAAATGCATAAACCCTTTTTTTACTTTACGGTTTACTTTACGGTTCATTATGCTCGATTCATTTCACAAAGCCTCTTCACAGCAGTAATCGAAATTTTTCTGTTATTCCCCGAAAATACTTTGCGCATAACGCACTGCCTCCATGGCATCTCTGCCATAGCTGTCAGCCTTGATAAGTTCCGCATATTCGGCATTGAGAACAGCGCCGCCAACCATTGTTTTGCATGCAGGACATTCATCCTTCAAAAGCTTGATGGTCTCTGCCATGGCAGGCAAAGTGGTCGTCATCAGCGAGCTGAGGCCAACCAAGCGGATATTATGCTCCTTCACGCAATCAATAACCGCCTCAGGAGCGACATCTCTGCCAAGATCAATGATGTCAAAGCCATAGTTTTCGAGCAACACCTTAACAATATTTTTGCCTATATCATGAATATCGCCTTTGACCGTGGCAAGCACGATTTGCCTGCCGCTGCCGGAAGAATTCTGCGGCAGCTGTGCTTTGATGATTTCAAAGGCGGCCTTGGCTGCCTCGGCACTGCTCAGCAGCTGCGGCAGGAAGATACGCTGCTTTTCGAAGCCCTCACCCACTTGATTCAGAGCAGGGATGATGTCTTCATCAATGAGTTGAGTGGGTAGCTTGCCTTCGGCAAGCATTGTTTTGGTAAAGGCTTCGGCACTTTCCTTCATTCCGTGCAGAATAGCTCCCGAAAGGCTGTTGTCGGCAATCTCCTGAGCTTTTTGTTTTTGCTGCAGAACATCATTATTCACAGTCAAAGCCGAAGCAAATCCGATATATTCACTGCATTGCGCATCGAGATTACGCAATGCGCAAAATGCGCGATAAGCCTTCATCATTTCCACTGACATAGGATTCATAATGGCAGCATTCAGTCCGCGGTCCATAGCCATAGTGAAAAAGGCCGAATTCAGAATCTCTCTGTTGGGCAAACCAAAGGAGATATTCGAAACACCCAAAGAGCTTTTTCTGCCTGCTGCATTCAGCATTGTCAGGGCATCAAGCGTGATATTCGCGGATTCTGCCTCTGAGCTGACGGTCAAGGTCAGGGGATCAAAGATAATATCTTTTTCCTCTATGCCATATTCGCGGGCGGCAGCAATAATTCTTTCTGCAATGGCAATTCGCTCTGCTGCAGAATTCGGAATGCCCTTTTCGTCCAGGGTGAGAGCAACCAACACGCCGCCATATTTAGCAGCTAAAGGCAAAACAGCCTTCAGGCTTTCTTCTTTGCCGCAGACAGAATTGATCATCGGCTTGCCGTGATAAAGCCTCAGCGCACGCTCCATTGCATCGAGATCGCCTGTATCTATCTGCAGGGGCAGATCTGTTACAGCCTGCAAGCGTGGAATGAGCTCCGCCATGGTTGCAGCTTCGTCTATCTCAGGCACACCTGCATTGACATCAAGCACCATTGCTCCATGCTCCTGCTGACGAACGGCTTCTTCAAGGATATAAGCCATATTGCCTGTTTTCAAAGCCTCTTTCAGCTTAGGCTTGCCTGTGGGATTGAGTCTTTCGCCAATCAGCACAGGCTTTTTATCAAAATAAACCGCATGGGTATAGGAAGAAATGACAGTATAATCCTTTTTGATAATGGGCTGAGGATGCAATTCTGCAATGGCAGTGCTCAAAGCCTTGATATGCGCAGGAGTCGTGCCGCAGCAGCCGCCGAGCATACGAGCACCTGCCTTTGCAAGCAATGCCGATTGTTCGGCAAATTCTTCAGCGCCGACATTGAAAACTGTTTTACCATCCACCATCTGCGGCAGTCCCGCATTGGGACAAACACAAATCGGCAATGATGTAAGAGAATATATCTCCTTCACCATATCCAGCATTTTGTCAGGGCCAAGTCCGCAATTGATGCCAAGAATATCAACGCGCAAGCCCTCAAGCATGGCAATAACAGCCGGGATATCCGCACCTGTCATCAGCTTGCTGTTCTGATCAAGCATAAAGGAAGCAACAACAGGCAGATCACAGTTTTCTTTGGCGGCAAGTACCGCAGCTTTCAGCTCAAGGCTGTTGGTCATTGTTTCGATGAGAATGAAATCAGCACCGTTTGCAGCGCCGCAGCGAACAATTTGGGCAAAAACCTCCACCGCTTCTTCAAAGCCAAGCGGTCCCAATGGCTGCAAAAGCTTGCCTGTCGGTCCCAGATCCAAACCTATTGCAGAATCCTTGCCGCTTTCAAGCGTGCTGCTTTGGCACAGTCAAGCGCTGCCTGCACGATACTTTCTAAAGAGAATTCACCCTCAGCAGCGTATTTCAGGCTGTTTGCGCCAAAGGTATTTGTAGTGATTATCTGTGCGCCTGCTTCAAGATAGCGGCAATGAATGTCTGTTATCAGCTCAGGACGGGTTATATTCAAAGTTTCAGGCAGTTCGCCTGCTTTCAAGCCCTCAGCCTGCAGCATTGTTCCAAAACCGCCGTCTGAAATAACAAAGCCTTCCTGTAGTTTTTTGATCAGATCCATTTTCTTCACCTTTTTCCTGTTTTCTTAAATAATTCTCTCCAATGCCACAACGGCTGTTACGGATTTCACGGGGGTCATCAGCAAATTATCATTCAGATATATACCCGCCCGCTTTTGTGCATCAAGCATATTCAGCAAATCATACTGACAATCCAGCGCGAAATCCCCATAGCCGGGGCTGAAACGACCGCGAGGCTTCAGTCCCCGCTCACGCATATTTTCGGCAATATTTTCACAGAAAGCATCGCAGAAGGCTTCAATGAGATTTGTCCCCGCACTGCTGTAATATAAAGACCGTAGCGGTGAGATCTCAGCATAGCGTTTGACGAGCATATCCGTATGCATACCTATTGTCGCGGCAAAGCAGACAGCAGCCTCGGCATTTTTCAGATATTTAGACAGATCCTTGCTGTAAAAGCTGCCGAAGCCAAGATCAAGCTCACACTTGTTCACTCTTTTTATACCGTTCAATGTATATACTGCTATCGGACTGCTGCCCTCTTTGACACTCTGCATAGCTTTTAAAGCTGTCTGCTCATCCTTTTCCTGCGCGTCTCCGCGAAAACCCATATAGCGCAGTGTTTCCTTCAAAGGAGCATCAAGCTCAGCTGCCGATTTTTGATAAATGAATAAAGACATCAGATTATTCCTTTCAGATTGGCCTGAATGGCAGCAGCAACATGCGGCTTGTTCATTGAATAAATATGCACGGCATTGATACCCGCAGCAAAAAGACTGATTATCTGCTCCGTGGCATAGGCAATGCCTGCTTTTTCCATTGATTCGGGATCATAACCAAAACGGTCAACAATACGCTTGAATCGACCGGGCAGATATGTGCCCGAAAGCTCGCATATCCTCTTGATCTGTTTGGCATTGGTAACAGGCATAATACCTGCAATAACAGGAATATGAATGCCTGCCTCGCGGATTTTATAAAGATAGCTCAGAAGGATTTCATTTTCAAAAAACATCTGTGTGGTCAAAAAATCGCAGCCTGCTTCGACCTTTTGCTTCAGATGAAGAATATCCTGCTCCAGATCAGGAGCCTCGGTATGTCCTTCGGGATAGCAGGCAGCACCGATGCAAAAATCTCCTGACTGGCGGATCTCCTGCACCAATTCATAGGCATAATGATAGTGCAGCTTGCTCATATCCTGC
>JAFSIU010000159.1 GCA_017439615.1 Bacillota bacterium | reverse complement strand
TGAGGTAAAGCAAAAATGAAGAATGATAAGATAAGGCTGATGACCCTGACGGCAATTCTGACTGCAGTTGCCTTTGTTTTCACAGCATATTTGCATATACCGAGCCACACGGGTTATACTCATATCGGTGATGGTGTCATTTATATTGCGGCCTGCTTCCTGCCGCTGCCTTATGCGGTGTTTGTCGGTGCGGGAGGAGCCTTGCTTGCCGATTGTCTGACAGGCTTTGCAATTTGGGCTCCGGGCTCTGTCATTATCAAAACTGCTGCGGTGCTTTGCTTTTCCCGCAAAAGCGAAAAGATAATCTGTACAAGAAATATTCTTGCTCTCATTCCCGCATGGCTTTTGTGTATCGGCGGATATTATCTTTATGAAGCGGTGATAACAGGAAATTTCGCAGCTCCCTTGGCAGGTATCCCCGGATATGTCACTCAATGTGTATTGAGCACGGCGCTTTTCATTGCTTTGGGTCTGGCATTGGATAAGCTGAAAATAAAAAGAGTCCTGAAAATAAACTGAATTATGTCTGAAAGGATGATAGTATGAAAGCACAAAAATGCAAATTATTGATACTTTTGCTTGCGGCTGCGCTTTTGATATGTTCTGCCTGCTCACTTTATCAATATGATGAGAATTATATTGAGAATCAGAGCAGCAAGACAGAAACAGAAATCACCACGCCGGCGGAAGAAAGCACGGATATCAATGATTATTTCTATGATTTTACCTGCTATGACCTTGACGGCAATGAGGTTACCAAGGAATTCTTCAAGGAAAATGAATTGACTCTGGTCAATGTCTGGGCAACCTGGTGCGGCCCCTGCAAACAGGAGCTTCCCGCTCTGCAGGCAGTGGCAGATAAATATGCTGAGCAGGGTTTTGCGGTTCTGGGTATTTTGCATGACGGTGCCGATTACTCCACTTTTGAAAGAAGTGAGAAGGCGGTTCAAAACGGCAAAAAGCTGATGGAAAATGCAGAGGCTGTTTATACTGTGATAGTGCCGGATATCAATCTTTACAGAGGTATTCTTTCGGTTGTTACTGCGTTCCCGACCAGCTTTTATGTAGACAGCGAGGGTAAAATTCTGGACAAATCCTTTGTTATCGGTTCTTTGGACGAGGCAGGTTGGCAGGAAGTTACCGAAGATATGCTCGGAAGAATAAAGGAGGCAGAAGATGAATAAGCAAAAGCTGTTTGTCAGCCCCTGGTTTTCTTGTGTCATTCTTTTGCTGGCGGTTGCTTTTGTTGCTTTTGGTATATACCGAGGTGAAATGGCAGTTGTAGTGCAGAAGGCTATAAATATCTGTTTGGAGTGTATCGGCATTGGATAAATTCAGGCATTTCATACAAGCTGCTTGGGCGATTGTTTCCAACAGCTTCATAGCAGGCTGGCAGAGCGGCAGCATTTATCGCGGGGAGCTGAAAAGTGTTTGTCTACCGGGGCTTAATTGCTATTCCTGTCCCGGTGCATGGGGCAGCTGTCCGATAGGAGCCTTGCAGGCGGTGGCAGGCAGCGGAGCCTATCAGATGTCCTTTTATGTGGTGGGGATACTCAGCGTATTCGGTATCACTTTGGGACGCTTTATCTGCGGGTTTTTATGCCCTTTCGGCTTCATTCAGGATATGCTGCACAAAATACCTTTTGTGAAAAAAATCAACAGCTTCCGCGGTGATCGTCAGCTAAGATGGCTGAAATACATAATCCTGCTTGTTTTTGTGCTGATATTGCCAATGTTTGCCGTGGATATCATTGGAGAGGGTGCTCCCGCTTTTTGTAAATATATCTGTCCTGCAGGAACTTTGGAAGCAGGTGTGCCTCTGGTGCTGATGAACGAATTGCTGGCAGCAGCTGCAGGCTGGCTTTATCGCTGGAAATTGTTTCTGCTGATAGCAATCGTACTGCTTTCTGTTATCATTTACAGACCTTTCTGCAAATATCTTTGTCCTTTGGGTGCGATATATGGTCTTTTCAATCCTGTCAGCTTTTATCGTTTCCGCGTCAATGAAAAATGTGTTTCCTGCTCTTTGTGCACTAAGGCCTGCAAAATGGGTATCGAGCCTTATAAAACACCCAATCATCGTGAGTGTATCCGCTGCGGTGACTGTCTGAAAGCCTGCCCGCACGGAGCTATTTGCAAAGGTTTTGAGAAAAAATAATAAAATGCGATGCTTTTGCGGCATCGCATTTTTGATTAAACATTGTGATATATATCTATCAGCTATTTTTGTTTAAGGAAAAATACAATAAATTGTGTTAATGGTTTGACATCAAAAGCCAATTATTGTATACTTTTATAAATATCTCTGTT
This sequence comes from Bacillota bacterium, assembly GCA_017439615.1. Taxonomy (GTDB): domain Bacteria; phylum Bacillota; class Dehalobacteriia; order UBA4068; family UBA4068; genus RGIG3181. Next base: position 1,691 of record JAFSIU010000159.1, on the reverse strand, counting down.
TTTATGAGGTGGAAATTCGAAAAAAGGAGTTATCATTATGATCGGTGAAATCAGCGCATTTATACTTTATTTTGTGATTGTTATCTCGGTCGGCTTATTCTTTTTCCTGAAACAGCAGAAAAGTTCTGACCAATATTTCTTGGGAGGCCGTCAGCTTAACAGCTGGGTAACAGCACTTTCCGCACAGGCCTCCGATATGAGCGGATGGTTGCTCATGGGTCTGCCCGGCAGCGTTTTTGCTTTTGGTTTGGGCGAAGTCTGGATCGCCGTAGGTCTTGCTATCGGTACATATCTCAACTGGCTCTTTGTTGCAGGCCGTCTGCGTCGCTTCTCCAAGGCAGCAAATGATTCCATTACCATTCCTGCTTATCTACAGAATCGCTTTATGACTCAGAGCCCTGCTCTGCGCTATGTTTCTGCGATTATCTTCTGCATCTGCTTCACTGTCTATGCAGCTTCTGCCTGCAAAGCGGGCGGCACCCTGTTCGCTTCTGTTTTTAATATCGATTATCAGATCGGTTTGGCTATTTGCTCTGTTATCATCATTGCCTATACCTTCCTCGGCGGCTTCCTGGCTGTTTGCTGGACAGACTTTTTCCAGGGCCTGATGATGCTTGCCGCAATTCTTGCTATTCCGATTCTTGCACTCGGTGTTATCGGTGAATATCCTGCGGATCTTGTTGCATCCGGCTATCTCAGCATTTTGCCCGGCGGCAGTTTCAATTATGATTCCTTTGCCAATATTATTTCCGGTCTTGCCTGGGGTCTTGGTTATCTCGGTATGCCTCATATTCTTGTTCGTTTCATGGCTATCAAGAACAGCTCCATGATCAAAAAATCCCGCCGCATCGCTACCGTTTGGGTTATCTTTGCATTGGCAGGTGCTGTTTTGGTCGGTCTGGGAGGCAGAGCATATCTTCCCGGTTTAGAGAACAGCGAAACTGTTTTCATCGAAATGGCTCGCACACTTTGCCCCGGTTTTGTTGCAGGTATTCTGCTTTCCGCTATTATGGCAGCATCTATGTCCACTGCTGATTCTCAGCTTCTCGTTGCAGCTTCTGCTGTTACTGAGGACATTTATAAGCCCTTCAAAAAAGGCAATGCCAATGAAAAGACTGCTCTTTGGCTCGGCCGTATCGCTGTTGTAGTCATTGCAATTCTGGCATGGATCATTGCTGCAAATCCCAATTCCGGCAATATCATGAGCCTGGTTGAAAATGCCTGGGCAGGCTTCGGTTCCGCATTCGGCCCCGTTATCCTGCTTTCTCTCTATTGGAGACGCCTTACTTATAAGGGTGCCTTGGCAGGTATCCTGGGCGGCGGTGCTACCATGGTTCTGTGGCTCATCTTTGCCAAAGCTGCAACCGGTATTTATGAGCTTTTGCCCGGCTTCTTGGTTGGTCTGCTGTGCGCATATCTTGGCTCCAAGCTCGACAAAGCTCCCTCCAAGGAAATCAACGATCTCTTTGACAGAGCAATTGACACCTCCATTGATGACTAAATAATACTGTTTAAAAGCTCAGTGCGAACGCGCTGAGCTTTTTTGTTGTTTTTATGCCTCCGACAAGTTACCGAGAATTATCGGAGAAAAACAAAAGAATTCCTCTTAAGGCGTGGCATCATAAGGCAGTTACAAACGGCACAACCCCTTTGGGTTGTGCCGTTTAAAAATCGGCAAACGCCGATTTTGC
>JAFSIU010000158.1 GCA_017439615.1 Bacillota bacterium | reverse complement strand
TATTGGATGGTGAATGAAGCAGAGCTTACGACCTTGCTGCAGGAGAATATTTACAAATGATTTCAAAAGTCGAAGGAACATCTTTTCTTTCGGCTTTTTGCTTGCAAAAATATTGTTTTGTACAAGGAAATCGTCTGTTCTCAGCGAATTATTTTATATTAACAAGAATATGCGGTTCTATTTTAATTAATCTTTTGCGGAGGGCAAAATGGCAGGTAGAAAAATGACAGATGAAGAAAAACGCTTGCATCAGGAGCATAGAGAAAGAGTCAAAAAGAAGGTCAGAGAGATCGGTCTTGCCAATCTCCCCGAACATGAAGTTCTGGAATATCTGCTCTTTTTCAGCATTCCGTGGAAGGATGTAAATCCTCTGGCGCATGTGCTTATCAATAAATTTGGTTCTCTTGCAGGCGTTCTTGATGCATCCTATGAAGAATTGCTGAAGGTGAACGGCATTGGTGAGCATTCTGCAATCTTTTTGAGCAGCCTGCCCGGAGTTTTTGACAGATATAAGCTTATCAAATGGGATGATCTGCCATATTTTGCTGCATCGGATATTTATGGTCCCTATGCAGTCGATTTATTGGCAGAGCAGGACAAAGAAGAATTCTGTATCATTTGTCTGAATTCTGCAGGGAGACTTATCAGGGCTGAAAAGCTGGGAGAAGGTACTGTGAACAGTGTGCATATCCCCACCAGAAATGTAGCGGAGATCGCCCTGCGGAATAATGCTGTCAGCGTGATTTTTGCGCATAATCATCCTGCCGACACTATGTATCCCTCACGTGCCGATATTGAACTTACGCAAGCTCTCTCTGCGGCTTTGATGACCTTGAACATTTCAACTCTTGATCATGTGATAGTCGGAAGAGGGGAGTATTTCAGCTTCCGTGATAATAGTATACCGCTTTATTAATTATTTTAAGAACAGGAGAAAAAGAATTGGCTTTTGTACATTTACATAATCATACGGAATATAGCCTTTTGGACGGTGCGGCTCGAGTTAAAGACCTATTGAAAAAGACCAAAGAGCTCGGAATGACCTCCCTTGCCATCACGGATCACGGTGTGATGTATGGCACGGTGCATTTTTATAAAAAAGCAGTTGAATTGGGTATCAATCCTATCATCGGCTGCGAGGTCTATGTCGCACCAAAATCACGCTTCGAAAAAAGCGGCAGAGAAGAAGCAGGTACATATCACCTTGTGCTGCTTTGTGAGAATGAAACGGGATATAAGAATCTTTGCCGTCTGGTTTCGCTTGCCTTTTTGGAGGGCTTCTATTATAAACCCCGTGTTGACCATGAGCTGCTGCGTCAATATCATGAGGGTCTTATATGTCTTTCTGCCTGTATCGCAGGTGAGATTCCGCAGGCAATTATGGACGGAGATATGGAAAAGGCAAAGAAGCTTGCCAAAGAATATGATGATATCTTCGGTCATGGCAATTTCTTCTTGGAGATTCAGGATCATGGAATGGAAGAAGAAGCGCTGTGCAACAAAGCAATTGTTGAGCTTGCCAAAGAGCTTGATATCGGGCTTGTCGCTACCAATGACTTGCATTATGTCAACAAAGAGGATGCTGAATATCACGATGTCTTGCTGGCTATCCAGACAGGTAAGCTGATTTCCGAAGAAAACCGCATGCGCTTCCCTTCTCCCGAATTCTATCTGAAAACAGAAGAAGAAATGCGTGCGCTTTTTCCATATGCGCCTGAAGCCATTGAAAATACCAACAAAATTGCTGAGCGCTGCCATGTGCAGATAGAGCTTGGCAAGCATCACTATATGCCCGAATATCAGGTTCCCGAAGGCTTCACGATCTCGAGCTATCTACGCCATCTCTGCAATCAGGGTATGGTGAAAAAATATAAGACTATCACACCTGAGCTGCAGAAACGTCTTGATTATGAGCTGGATATCATCGATCGCACCGGCTTCCCCGGCTATTTCCTCATTGTCTGGGATATGATCAATTATTGCCGCGAGAATGATATCCCGGTCGGTCCCGGAAGAGGCTCGGCGGCAGGTTCTATCGTTGCCTATGCTCTCGGCATCACCAATATCGATCCCATTCGCTATCAGCTGCTTTTTGAACGTTTTCTGAATCCTGAGCGTGTTACCCCTCCCGATATCGATACTGACTTCTGCTATGAAAAACGCGGCAGAGTTATTGAGTATCTTGTAGAAAAATATGGCGCGGACAATGTTTGTCAGATTATCACTTTTGGAACTATGAAGGCCAAAATGGTCGTCAAGGATGTTGCCAGAGCTATGGATATCCCCTATGCCGAGGCAGACAGAGTGGCAAAGCTTATCCCCGATGATCTCAGCACAACGCTTGAAAGCGCCCTGCGCGATAGCACCGAGCTGAAGGCACTTTATGACACCGATCCGACCATACATCGGCTGATGGAGATTTCCAAGCATCTCGAGGGTATTCCTCGTCATCACGGCAAGCATGCCGCAGGTGTTGTTATCGCTCCCGACAAGGTACAGGAGTTTATGCCTGTGCAGAAAACGGGCGAGGTCGTTGTTACTCAATTCGAAAAAGAAGAAGTTGAACAGTGCGGTCTTTTGAAGCTTGATGCTCTTGGCCTGCGTACTCTCACAGTTATTGATGACACTCTTAAAAATATCAAGC
>JAFSIU010000157.1 GCA_017439615.1 Bacillota bacterium | reverse complement strand
ATATCTCGGCATCAAGGAGGACAATTGCCGTATCGAATTCAATGAGATCACCGCTCCCGCTGTCAAGGCAGCTGCATCTGCTCCCCATGCCATAGATATGGACAGAGTCGATGCTCAGCAGGCTCGCCGTATCTTAGACCGCTTGGTTGGTTACAAGATCAGCCCTATTCTGTGGAAAAAAATCAAAAAAGGTCTTTCCGCAGGTCGTGTTCAGTCTGTTGTTGTCCGTCTTATCTGTGATCGCGAGCAGGAGATCAATGATTTCATTCCGCAGGAATATTGGAGTCTGGAAGCAGAATTCGCTGTTGAAAACGGTGAATTCACAGCCAAGCTTGCCAAAATCGGCAAGAAAAAGGCCGAAATCAAAAGCCGTGAGGAAATGGACAAAGTCCTTGACTATCTCAAGGATAAGTCCTATACAGTTACCTCTGTAACCAATAAAGAAAAAAGACGCAATCCCCAGCCTCCCTTCACAACCAGCTCCATGCAGCAGGAGGCAGCTCGTCGTTTTGGCATGATTACCAAAAAGACCATGCAGAAAGCCCAGCAGATCTATGAAGGTATTGAAATCGCCGGCGGTGTAACAGGTCTTATCACCTATATGCGTACTGACTCCGTCCGTGTTTCCAATGAGGCTCAGGATGAAGCAAGAAGCTATGTTGCAGGCAAATATGGCAGTCAGTTCGTTCCTTCCAAGCCCAATGTTTATGCCTCCAAGGGCAAGATTCAAAATGCTCACGAAGCGATTCGTCCTACCTCGGTCGAAAGAACTCCTGCCTCTGTCAAGGCATATCTCAATCCTGCTCAATTCAAGCTCTATAAGCTTATCTGGGAGCGCTTTGTTGCCAGTCAAATGACAGCTGCCGTTTATGATGTAACAAGTGCCGAGGTCACAGCGGGCGATTGCCTTTTTACCGCATCCGGCTCTGTTTTGAAATTTCCCGGTTATATGCAGGTCTATATCGAAGGTAAGGACAGCGATGACAAAGAAGATGAGGGTATGCTGCCCCGCTTGATTGAGGGCGAAAACGCCGCATTGAAGAAGCTTAATCCCGCTCAGCATTTCACTCAGCCTCCTGCAAGATATAATGAAGCTACACTTGTCAAGGCTTTGGAAGAACTTGGCATCGGCCGTCCTTCCACCTATGCACCTATCATCGAAACCATTTGTGCCCGCGGCTATGTGGCAAGGGAGGAAAAACAATTCTTTCCGACTGAGCTTGGCAAGGTGGTTGTCGAGCAGCTCAAGGAATATTTCACCGATATCATGGATATAGAATTCACCGCCGATATGGAAAAGAGCCTCGATATGGTCGAGGAGGGCGAGCAAAATTGGCGTGAGCTGATGCATGATTTCTATGACCCCTTTGCCATAACTCTGAAGCAGGCAGAGGAGGAAATGCAAAAAATCCAGCTCGCTCCCGAATATGCCGATGAGCTTTGCGAAAAATGCGGTAAGCCCATGGTATATAAGATGGGGGCCTATGGCAAATTCCTTGCCTGCTCAGGTTTCCCGGATTGCCGTAATACCAAGGCGATAGTCAAGCAAACAAATGTCCGCTGTCTTGCCTGCGGCGGCAATATCATCGAGCGCAAGAGCCGCTCCGGCAGAGTTTTCTTTGGCTGTGATAATTATCCCGAATGTCAGTATGTCTCATGGGATATGCCGATTGAAGAAAAATGCCCTACCTGCGGCACTCAGCTTTCCAAAAAAACCTATCGCGGCGGTCATTCTCAAATCATTTGTCCCAACAAGGATTGCCCCGAAAACGCCGGCAAAAAAGCTGCAGCTGCGAAAAAATCTGCATCGAAGAGCAAAACAACAAGCAAAAAATCAACGAGCAAAAAATCAACCTCCAAGAAAACCACTGCTAAGAAAAGCGAAAAAGAATAATTCACCCGAAAGGTGGTCAAGCATATCAAAAGCCCTGTGAAAATCATCGGCGGCGGTCTCGCCGGTGTGGAGGCTGCCTGGCAGCTTCTCAAAAAAGATATTCCCGTCATTATGTATGAAATGCGTCCGCACAAAATGACTCCTGCTCATACAGGCGGTGATCTTGCGGAGCTTGTCTGCAGCAATTCTTTGCGTGCAGCAGGCACCACAAATGCTGTCGGACTTTTAAAGGCTGAGATGCGACTGCTCGGCTCGCTTGTGATGGAGGCGGCAGAAGCAACTGCTGTTCCCGCAGGCGGTGCCTTGGCGGTCGACAGAAAGAAATTTTCTGCTTATATCGAAGAAAAGCTTACATCCAACCCAAATTTCACACTTATTCGGGAGGAAATCACCGAGCTGCCCCAGGATGAGCTGTGCATCATTGCATCAGGTCCTTTGACCTCAGACAAATTGGCAGCACAAATCCAAGAACTTGCAGGTGAAGGGCTTTATTTCCATGATGCTATTGCACCCATCGTTTCTTATGAAAGCCTTGATATGCAAAAATGCTTCTGGCAGTCCCGCTATGACAAGGGCGATGGCACCGATTATCTCAATTGCCCGATGACAAAAGATGAATATGATGCATTCTATCATGCTCTTATCACAGCAGAGCTTGCACCCCTGCGTGATTTTGAAGGCGAGGGCGAAGGCAAGGAAAAAACCTTTGAAGGCTGCCTGCCTATCGAGGTGCTTGCCAAAAGAGGCGAACATACTATGCGCTATGGCCCATTGAAGCCTGTGGGCCTTCGCGACAAAGATGGCAATGAGCCCTATGCCGTAGTACAGCTGCGCCGCGAGAATAATGAAGGCACAATGTTCAATCTGGTCGGTTTTCAGACCAGACTCAAATGGGGCGAACAGAAAAGAGTTTTCTCTATGATACCGGGCTTGGAAAATGCCGAATTTCTGCGCCTTGGTGCAATGCACCGCAATACTTATATCAATTCGCCGAAGATACTTTCTGCTGATCTCCGTTTGAAAGATAGAGCAAATCTTTTCTTTGCGGGGCAAATAACAGGGGTTGAGGGTTATGTAGAATCTTCTGCCTGCGGAATTGCCGCAGGTCTGAATGCTGCACGCTTTTATGAAGAAAAAGAAACCGTCATTTTCCCGCAGCAAACCGCTTTGGGCGGACTGTTGTATTATATCTGCAATTGTCCGACCGCATTTCAGCCGATGAATGTGACCTTTGGTCTTTTGCCGCCGCCCGAGCAGCGCTTCCGCGGCAAGCAGCTGAAGAATGAATATCTTGCCAAGCGTGCGCTTGATGCTATGCAGTCATTTATCGAAGAATTGTAAAAGTGAGGAATTCCCATGGCAGAGCCTTTGCTGAAGCATAAAAATGAGTTTTTGCAATATCTTGCGGTTCAGCGCAATTATTCGCCGAATACCGTAACCGCCTATTCAAATGATCTTGATGCGATGCTGGAATATCTGGCAGAATATTATGGCTGCAAAATCAGTGAGCTTGATGATGAAATGGCGGATTATCTTGCTCTGCGCTCATATATGGGATTTTTAAGAGCCAAGGGCATGGCGAAAACCACTATGAGTCGCCGACTTTCCGGCTGCCGTGCCTTTTTCAGATATCTTGGCAAGCATGAGCTGACCGAGAACACTGCTCCTGCCGTCGTTTCCGTACCCAAGGCGGACAAGCATCTGCCGAGGTTTTTATATTATCCCGAGATGGAAGCTCTGCTCAATGCACCCGATTTGTCCAAAGAATCAGGTAAAAGAGACAGGGCGATTTTGGAATTGATTTATGGCAGCGGCCTGCGTATTTCGGAGCTTGTCGCCATAAATGTCGGTGATATCGATTTCAATGCAGGTTTTCTGCGCGTCATCGGTAAAGGCCGCAAGGAACGCATCGTTCCCGTTGGTGAATATTCGATAAACGCTGTCAGGGAATATATGTCAGCACGTGAGCTCCCCTGTGTCAAGGGCGAGGCATTATTTTTGAATAATCGCAAGGGACGGCTTTCAGATCGCTATATACGCAAGCTGATCGATAAATATACCGAGCAGGCAGCCATCAAACAGCATTTAAGCCCTCATGCTTTGCGACACAGCTTCGCTACACATATGCTGGAAAACGGAGCAGATTTGCGTACAGTGCAGGAGCTTCTGGGACATTCCAGCCTTTCTACCACACAGATATATACACATGTTACCTCCAGGCATATGCTCGAGGTCTATAACAAAACTCATCCCAAGGCATAAACTGTCGGGAATCGGCATATTAATATACGCTTAATCTTTTTGTGATTAAATGTTTTTATGAAGTAAAGCGAGGAGGAAAAGAAAATGACTGAGTTTCATTCAACGACAATATGCGGTGTTATTAAAGACGGCGTTGTGGCAATTGCAGGCGACGGCCAGGTAACCATGGGCAATACAACCATTATGAAGCAAACAGCACGTAAGGTGCGCCGACTCTATCACGGCAAGGTGGTGGCAGGCTTTGCCGGCTCGGTTGCCGATGCCTTCACTCTTTTTGAAAAATTCGAAGCAAGACTGGAAGAAACCAGAGGTAATTTGACCAAGGCAGCCGTAGCTTTGGCCAAGGAATGGCGCACAGACAAAATTCTGCGTAATCTGGAGGCTCTGCTCATCGTTGGCTCTGTCGATGGACTTTTGATAATCTCTGGTAATGGAGAGGTCATCGAACCCGATGACGGCATCGCAGCCATCGGTTCGGGCGGCATGTATGCATTGGCAGCAGCACGCGCATTGAAAGAGAATTCCGAGCTCACACCTGCTGAGATCGCACAGAAAGCACTGCACATAGCCGCAGATATCTGCGTATATACCAATCATAATGTCATCGTGGAAGAAATGCATAAGGAGGCATAAAATGTCCGAGATAACAAACAAACATGAAATGACACCCAGACAGGTAGTTGCCGAGCTGGATAAATATATTGTCGGTCAGGAAGAGGCCAAACGCTGCGTGGCAGTTGTTCTGCGCAATCGCTATCGCAGAATGCAGCTTCCCGAAGCAATGCGCGAGGAAATCGTGCCCAAAAATATCATTATGATAGGCTCCACAGGTGTAGGCAAAACAGAAATTGCCCGCCGCCTTGCCAAGCTGGTCGATGCTCCCTTCATCAAGGTTGAGGCAACCAAATTCACTGAGGTCGGCTATGTCGGCCGCGATGTCGAATCCATTGTCCGCGATCTTGTCGAAACCTCTATCCGAATGGTGCGTAATGAGAAAATGGAAGAGATGCAGGAAAAAGGCAAATCCGCTGCTGAGCTGCGTTTGCTGGATATGCTGGCACCTTTGCCCCGCCGCAATCGTTTTCTGCACAGCGATTCCGTAAGCTCTGAAGAAAAAGAAGCTGAAAAACGCCGTGATGAGGAACTGCGCGGCAAAAGGGTTGCCCTGCGCGCTAAGCTGGAGGCAGGCGAACTCGACCGCGAGATAATAGAAATCGAGGTCGAGGACAAAGCCCCTGTCAGCATGGGTATGGAAGGCAGCGGTATGGAAGAAATGGGCATCAATATGCAGGGT
>JAFSIU010000156.1 GCA_017439615.1 Bacillota bacterium | reverse complement strand
TCTACGCCTTCAACAAGCACTTCCTGAACACTGCCTGTATATGATTTTAACACATCTGCTGTTATTTTTGCAATATGCTCGGAAGTAATAGCAAAACGCCTTTGTTTTGTTGCTTCTTTAACCTGATGCGGCATAGTATAGGCCTTTGTATCCATTTCTCGTGAAAAAGCAAAGGCACCAACCCAGGTCAATCGCATTTCTTCAAGAAAATCGAGTAAAACATGCCAATTTTTAACCTTTTCACCGGGGAAACCGACCATAACAGTTGTTCTGATTGCACAATCAGGCATATAAGAACGGATAAGGTTGATTTTTTCTTTCAGCAAAACATTTGTATCACTGCGGTTCATTGCATGCAGAACTTCGTCATCAGCATGCTGCATCGGCAAATCGATATAATGGCAGATATTATCATATTTTGCCATTATCTGCAGCAATTCTTCTGTGATGCGATTCGGATAGCAATACATAATTCTGACCCAATGGAAATCCATTTGAGCAATACGCTCCAAAAGCTCTGCCAGCATAGGTTTGCCATAAATATCCCTGCCATAAGATGTGGTATCCTGAGCAATGAGCACGATTTCCCGGACACCTTTATCAAGAAGCATCTGAGCCTCTGAAAGCAAATCCTCCATAGGCCTGGAATAGAACTTGCCTCGCAATTGCGGGATAAGACAATAGGCACAGTGATTGTCGCAGCCATCTGCAATTTTAAGATATGCCATATAAGAAGGAGTTGACAAAGAACGCAGCAAATAGGGATCATTGCAGCTTAAATTATATTGCGGTAATTTAAACTTTTCATTAATAAGATCTGCTATCTTATGATACTCTCTGCTGCCAAGCAACCCATCCAACTCAGGCATTGCTTCGAGCATCATATCACCATATTTCTCCGGCATACAGCCAGTTGCAAGCAGAAGACGGCAATTACCGTTTTGCTTATTATCAGACAGCTCTAAAATAGCATGAATTGCTTCACGCTTTGATTCTGTAAGGAAACCGCAGGTATTGACGATGATAATATCAGCTTCAGAAGCTTCATCAGTCATAACAAAGCCTGCATCCTGAAGTATGCCTGACATCATCTCGCTTTCAACCTGGTTTTTAGCGCAACCGAGGCTATATAAATATACTTTCAATGCTATATCTTTTCCCATAATGTACTACTGGGATACACCTCCGAATTTTTCTTCGAACTGATCAAGTGTCATCAGGATATTACGGGGTTTAGAACCGTCAGGACCGCTGACCACACCATTATCGGCAAGACAGTCTATCAGTCTGCCTGCACGCGGATTACCAATTGAAAAGCGTCTCTGCAGATATGAGGTAGAAGCCTGTCCTGTGGTGATGATCAGACGTGCTGCCTCATAGAATAGAGGATCCTTATCATCGGCAGTTCTTTCATGAGAAACAGCAGCTTTACCTGTATCACGAACAGCAGCCTCCATAGCTGCCGCAGCAGTCTCACAATATTGAGGCTTTGCCTGTGCCTTGCAATATAGCACCAGCTGTTCAACATCCTTGTCACTGATGAACGTGCCCTGAACACGAACAGGCTTGGACATACCAATAGGCGAATAAAGCATATCACCCTTGCCGATCAGACGCTCTGCGCCATGCATATCAAGAATAGTGCGGCTGTCAACACCGGAAGAAACCGCAAATGCAATACGTGAAGGGATATTTGCCTTGATAAGACCTGTCAAAACATCAACAGAAGGTCTTTGAGTTGCAATAACAAGATGAATACCCGCAGCTCTTGCCATCTGAGCAAGACGGCAGATAGATTGCTCGACATCTTCTTTCGCTGTCATCATAAGATCAGCAAGCTCATCAATAATAACAACAATATGGCAGAAAGGCTTCTCGGGATATTTATTATTATATTCGGTGAAATTTCTTACACCCTCACTTGAGAAAACATCATAGCGGTTTTCCATCTCACTGACTACCCATTTGAGACATCCTGCTGCCTTTTTCACGTCGGTTACAACAGGCGAATTGAGATGAGGCAGGCCTGCATAGGTCGATAATTCAACTTTCTTGGGATCAATCAGCAGGAACTTGACTTCGTCGGGCTTGGCCTTGAAAAGTATACTGCAGATAAAAGAATTTATGCAGACACTCTTACCGGTGCCTGTTGCGCCTGCAACAAGCAAATGCGGCATCTTGGCAAGATCGCCGACAATATAATTTCCTGCAATATCCTTACCGAGCGCAAAGCTGATTCGTGATTTGGCATTGCGGAAAGCATCACTTTCGATTACCTCGCGGAAATGTACCGTGATACTTTAATCACGGGGAACCTCAAGGCCTACCACGGAGCGACCGGGGATAGGCGCTTCAATGCGGACATCGGGAGCGGCAAGCGCAAGGGCAATATCATCTGTT
>JAFSIU010000155.1 GCA_017439615.1 Bacillota bacterium | reverse complement strand
GGTGTCGCTGATTTGCGCAATGTGATGAATGAAGCGGCAGAAAATCTTCGTATTTATGGCAAGCGCACTCTGCTTTTCATTGATGAAATACACCGCTTCAATAAGAGTCAGCAGGATGCCCTGCTGCCTTCGGTGGAAAACGGTACGGTCATTCTCATCGGTGCCACCACCGAGAATCCCTATTTCGAGGTCAATCGTGCGCTGCTTTCACGCTCCCGTATATTCAAGCTTGAGGTGCTGACAGCCGAAAATATTGTTTCGCTTTTGCAAAGAGCACTTGAAGATAAGGAAAGAGGCTTGGGCGAGAAAAATATCAGCTGCGATGATGGTGTGCTGCGCTTTTGGGCCGAAATGTCCTCCGGTGATGCGAGAACTGCCTATAATGCTTTGGAACTGGCAGTGCTTTCCACTCCGCCTGAAGATGGAGTGATACATATCACTATGGATATCGCCCGTGAGAGTATACAGAAAAAGGTGCTTGCCTATGACAAACACGGCGATTGGCATTATGATGTTGCCTCGGCTTTTATCAAATCCATGCGCGGCTCCGATCCTGATGCTGCTTTGCATTGGCTGGCAAGAATGATTGAAGCAGGGGAAAGTCCCGAATTTATCGCCCGCCGCATTGTTATCTGTGCTGCCGAGGATGTCGGTCTTGCCGATCCGCAAGCGCTGGTCATCGCGCAAGCAGCTGCCGATGCGGCTCGCTTTGTCGGCTTCCCCGAGGCGCAGCTTATTTTGGCAGAAGCAGTGCTTTATATCGCCACCGCCCCCAAATCCAATTCGTCCACGCTGGCAATTTTTGCTGCCGAAGCGGATCTGCGGGACAAGCCCTTTTCCGGCGTGCCGATCCATTTGCGCGATGCGCACTATTCCGGCTCCAAGGAACTGGGGCATATTGGTTATAAATATGCCCATGATTATGAAAATCACTATGTCGAGCAGCAATATCTGCCCGATGAACTGCAGGGAAGAGTATATTATGAGCCGCAGGAAAATGAGCGCGAGCAAAAACTTGCTGAGCATATGCGAAAAATTAAGAACAAAGACTCTTGACAAGTATATTCTGTAGTGTTAATATAATCCTATTGGATTACTATGAATTGTTCGGAGGGAATCAGAATGTATAACGAAACAGTTTTGGATCATTTTCAAAATCCCCGCAATGTCGGCGAGGTAGAAAATCTTTCTGCAGTTGGCAGAGTTCAGAGTGAAGATTGCGGTGACACCACCTTCATTTATCTCGATATTGAAGATGATGTTATCAAAGATATCAAGTTCAAGACCTTTGGCTGCGCTGCAGCTATTGCTTCCAGCTCCATGCTGACCGAAATGGCAAAGGGACTTACTTTGGAAGAAGCCAAGAAGCTCACCAATGAAGAAGTTGTCGACAGACTCGGCGGTTTGCCCGGCTTCAAGATTCACTGCTCCGTTCTCGCTGCTGATGCTTTGAAGGCAGCTATTGCTGAATACGAAGCAAAGAAATAAGTTTTTTTCAAAAGCAGCTGAAAGCTGCTTTTGTTTTTTGTGGTGATATTATGAATGAAAAGAAGGTTCTGCTGGCGCTTTCCGGCGGAGTAGATTCATCTGTCGCAGCACTGTTGTTGCAGAAACAAGGATATGAAGTCATTGCAGCCACTATGGATACGGGATTTGGCGAAAGCCCGGATGAAGCAGCGGCCGTTGCAGAGCAATTGGGGATTGAACATCATATAGTAGATGTCAGGCAGGATTTTTCTTGCTTTGTTATTGATGACTTTATCCGTGAATATAATGCGGCTCACACTCCCAATCCTTGCGTTGTGTGCAATCCCACGGTCAAATTTGCTTTTATGGAATGCTTGGCAGATGAGCTCGGAATAAATAAAATTGCAACAGGTCATTATGCCCGTATTTCTCAATATAATGGCAGATTTGCAGTGCGTAAGGCAAAACAGCTTGCCAAAGATCAGTCTTATGTATTATATCGTCTTTCTCAGCAGCTTTTATCAAGACTCATTCTTCCACTTGGTGATTATGACAAGCAGGAGATAAGAGCAATGGCTGCCGAATTCAGTCTTTCCATCAGTGACAAGCCTGACAGTCAGGATATCTGCTTCATTCCGGATGGTGATTATCGTAGCTTCCTGCAGCAAAATGGCGTAGAATTCCAAAAGGGTGATTTTGTAGACCTTGCAGGAAAGGTTATTGGAAAGCATCAGGGACTGCAATGCTATACAGTCGGTCAGCGTAAGGGCTTGGGCATTGCGCTGGGATATCCGGCTTATGTATGCGCACTTGATGCAGAGAAAAACCAGGTCGTGCTGGGTAGGGAAGAAGATTTGAATTCCGATTCCTGTCTGGTGGAAAATATTGAATGGCAGGGTGCAGAGGCGATATCCGAGCCCGTGCAGATAACGGTCAAATTAAGATATAAATCCTCGCCCATAGAAGCAGTGTTGATCCCGCAGGGGAAAAACTGTGCCAGGTTGAACTTCAAGTTTCCACAGAAATCCGTGACCCCCGGTCAGTCCGCAGTTTTTTATGACGGCGAAATTGTTTTGGGCGGCGGAATCATTGCTTAAAAACAAAAAAGAGCAGAAAGATAAACTCTTTCTGCTTTTTTTTGTTTTATTCATTTTTTTCGTTTTCTTGCTCATTATGATATTCTTCATATCTTTTCAGCATCGATTCTTTCTGTTCTTCCTCTTTGAAATAATCTCTGATGCCGTTTTTGACGCCCCATTTGATGATGAAGTATAAGGCGATGAGCACGATGATCGCAGTGCCGCTGCTGATTTCCAGTTCCTCCCACATAGCTTTTCTCCTTATTCCCAATATTTATGTTAATTATAGCAAAAAAACTGTCTTAATTTCAACAGTCGTTTCTTAAATCATTATTGTTGATTTTGGGCAATATAAAAACAAAAAAGGAGTGTGCCAAATGCTTTATGGAAGGGAATTAGTTGGTTTGCCGGTTTTTGATATGAACAAAAAACAACTTGGAGTGGTCAAGGGTTATTCAGCCGAGACTTGCGGCAGTATGAAGTCACTGACAGTTACAACTCAAGGCCTGTTTACTAAAGATATACTGATTTCCGCACAGCAAATAGCAGCTATTGGCAAAAAGGGGATTTATCTGAAGGATTTTGAGCAAAAGCCTGCCAAAGCACCGAAAAATGCGGCAGGCAACAGCTTTGTGGGACAAAAGGTTTTTGATTCATCAGGCAGATGTCTGGGGGATATATGCGATATTATGCTGGAAAATCAGCAGGTATATGCCTTTGAGATCTCACGTGGTATTTATGAGGATCTGTGTTCGGGCAGACAGAGGGTGAATTTTTCCGAGTTGCATCCCTGCGAACAAGGCTTTATCAAAAACTGAATACCAAAATTTAAGTGTATGCTTTATGCTTGATCAAGCAAAACTATAAACAAAAACGGAGGTGATTTCTATGAGAATGTCAGATAAATGCTGTTTTGCAGCAGGCATGATAGCAGGTATGATGGTGTTGGCAGGTGGTATATTGCTCAAAAGCGAAATGGGTGATATGCGCTGTATGCGGTCAAAAGCAGCTGATATGACGGCACATTTTGCCAATGAAGCAGGACACCGCATCAGCTATATGGGCAGAAGATTGGCAAGAAGAATGAGATAGTTTGAGTGTCGCAAAGGAGCAATATGGATTCTGCAGCAAAAAGAAGCTTTTATATAAAAATTACCTTTTTGTTTTCAGCAGCACTGATTGCCTTTCTGCTGATAAATATGGGGCAGGTCATACTGCCCTTTATTTTTGCTGCTCTTTTAGCATATTTTTTGCAGCCTTTGGCAGATTTTTTGTTAAGACATAAAATCCCCTTGATTCTGACAGTTCTCTTTGTCTATCTGCTGTTTGCACTGTTGCTTTATATTGTTATTGCTAAGGGATTACCTTTGTTGACAGGAGAACTGACAAAAATAGTATCAGATATCCCGACATATCTTGCCAAAGTGGAAAAGCTTCTGCAAACCTTTGGCATATCACAGAATGTGCTTGCTGAATTTGCCGACAAAATTTTACAGGATGCAGGAAAAATCAATACGGAAAGCTTGACGGCAAGCTTAAAAAGTGCAGCTCAGTTTTTGTTTGCGCTGCTTCTGGCTCCGTTATTAAGCTATTATATATTAAAAGACAGAGAAAAAATGAAAAGAGGTATCATTTCTGTTCTGCCAATTGATGAACGCGATGAGATATCGCGCATAGCAGGGGATATAAACCGTATATACCGTTCCTTTTTCAGCGGTTATGTTCTGCTTGGCATAATTGTTTTTGTGCTTTCTTTTGTCCTTTACAGCTTTTTGAAGCTGCCTTATGCCATTCTTCTGGCATTATTGCTTGGTATATGCGACCTGATTCCATATTTTGGGCCATTGATCGGAGCAATACCTGCTGTTTTGCTTGCTTTTATGCAAAGTCCTGCAAATGCACTTTATGTTGTTTTAGGCATTATTATTATTCAGCAATTGGAAAGTACTGTTTTCTCCCCGAAAATATTGGGTTCCCGCATAGGCATACACCCGCTTACCGTCATTTTTGCGGTTTTGTTCGGAGGTTTTTATTTCGGCTTGTTTGGTCTTATATTTGCAGTACCCACCGCGGCAGCCTTAAAACTGCTTATTTCTTATATTTATTGCCGTATTTCTCGTGCAAAAGCATAAAAATTACTATACTTTTCAGAAATTCGTGGTAAAATAGTATAAGAAAAACTATGTATTGTGAGGTATTATCATGACAAATGCAATGAAAGGCAAAGAAATCAGGGAAGCCTTTTTGAAATTCTTTGAATCAAAGGGACATACTATCGTTCCGAGCTCCTCGCTCGTTCCCTATAATGATGCTACTTTGCTTTTTACCAATGCAGGTATGGTGCAGTTCAAGGATGTTTTTCTCGGTGTAGAGAAAAAGCCTTATTCCCGTGCCGTAACCGCACAGCGCTGCCTGCGTGCCGGCGGCAAACATAATGACCTTGACACAGTCGGTCGTACTGCCCGCCATCATACTTTCTTTGAAATGCTCGGCAATTTCTCTTTTGGTGATTATTTCAAAAGAGATGCTATCTCTTATGCTTGGGAATTTTTGACCGAGGTTC
>JAFSIU010000154.1 GCA_017439615.1 Bacillota bacterium | reverse complement strand
GTTGTTATCGGCGTCCATGTAAAGAAGGTCGTTCCTTATACCAAGGTCTCTATGGGTGAATTTGGTCAGGTAGATATCTCCTTGGCTGCTATCGATGCTGTCGTTGGTAAGGTAGCAAAGAGCTTTGAAGGAATCCGCGATGTCAAAACACGTATCAAAAGTGATAATGCAGGAATCTCCGTTTTGCTTGATGTTGTTATGAATGCAGATTGCAATATCCCTGAAACCATTGCTCTGCTTCAGCAGGATGTCAAGGCACAGCTGGAGACCACCGTCGGTATTTCGGTTGTTTCTGTGAAAACAGCCATTACCAATATTGCCGCTGTTCAATAGCGGACAAGCCTTGAAATCATCCCCAAAAAAGAAAATTTTGTGAAACGGAAAATGTGATTTATGAGTGAACATGCAGAGTTTATGACTAAGTATAAAGAATATATGACCAGACATACAGCAAGAGAGGTTGCTTTGGCAATGCTTTTTCAGCTTGATGTCGGCAAAAATAATCCTGCTATGACAGAGCGCACCCTTGAAGAATCAGGGCTGACTCCCGAGTTGGCAGCCTTTGCCTCCGAGCTTGCTTTCAAAGCCTTTGAGATCAAGGATGAGCTGGATGCCAAAATCGAAAAATATCTTGCTCATGATTGGAGCACCTCAAGACTTGCCTATGTTGATAAAGAGATATTGCGTATGGCATTGACAGAATTCTATTATTATGATGCGATTCCGATCCCTGTTTCTATTGATGAAGCTATCGAGCTTGCCAAAACCTTTGCCGGAGCTGAGGCGCCTGCTTTTATCAACGGTGTTTTGGACAAGCTGGTGAAAACAGAAAAGCTGGATATGAAGAATAGGGAAGACGGAGCTGCAAAATGATTCTTGGCATTGATACGAGCTGTTATACAACCTCACTTGCATTGGTAAAAGACGGCAGGCTGATTGCAGAGCAAAGACGCCTGCTGCCTGTCAAAGAGGGCGAATGCGGTCTCAGACAAAGCGAGGCCTTCTTTTTGCATATCAAACAAATGCCGGAGCTCCATGCCGAGCTTCTGAATTCGGTTTCCGAAAAAATCACCGGTATATGCGTTTCTGCGGCTCCCCGAGCCGTCAGCGATTCGTATATGCCGGTTTTTCATGCAGGTTTTTCCGTAGCAAAAATGCTTGCCGCACAGAGCAATGTTCCGCTTTATCAGACAACGCATCAGGAAGGACATCTGGCAGCGGCATTATATGGTCTGGATATGCCTGATGATGAATTTCTGGCTTTGCATCTTTCCGGCGGTACAACCGAGCTTTTGCAGGTTAAAAGAAAAGATGGCGGTTTTGATGCCGAAATTCTCGGCGCTGCCGACCTCGCCGCAGGGCAAATGGTTGACCGTATCGGTGTGGCGCTTGATCTGCCTTTTCCTGCAGGCATACATCTGGAAAAAATTGCAGTGCAGTCAGAGCTGCGTTTGCCTGTTTCTGTCAAAGGCTGCAATATTTCTTTTTCAGGCCCTGAAACCGCTGCCCAAAGATTGATCAAGCAGGGCTGTAATGAATCAGCTCTTGCCTATGCAGTTTTTCGCTGCATAGCGGATTCTCTGAAGAAAGCGATTACCAATGCCTGTGCAGAGACGGGGCTGAAAAAGGTTGTGCTGGCAGGCGGAGTCGCAAGCAATATCTATATCAGAGATATTTTACAAAAGCAAAAAAGCTTTGAAGCACTTTTTGCTGAAAGACAGTTTGCATCTGATAATGCCCTTGGAGTTGCCCTTTTGGGTGAAGAAATGGAAAGGATGTCTCAAAAATGAATTTAGAAGCTTACAGCGCCGAAAAGGTATCAAAAATCAATGACAGTCTGAAGGTACTTCTGCAGCCGAATGACAGCAATGCAGCAGTTCTTTATGATGCGATGAATTACAGCGTTTTCGCAGGCGGCAAACGCCTGCGTCCGCTGATGTTTCTGGCAGTGCTTGATACTTTGGGCGAAAAATGTGAGAATTATCTGCCCTTTGCTGCTGCATTGGAAATGATACATACTTATTCTCTTATCCATGATGATTTGCCTGCAATGGATGATGATGATATGCGCCGCGGCAGACCTACCTGTCATAAGGTATATGGTGAGGCACAGGCAATTCTGGCAGGCGATGCGCTTCTGACGCATGCCTTCTGCGCGATGCTGCAGATCCGCCCCTTTGTTCAGCCGGATAAGCTTTTGCAGGCTATCGATGAGGTTGCTTATCTGATGGGCCTTGGTGGTATGGTTGCAGGTCAATCAGAGGATATCACTGCCGAGGGTAAAAGTGTTTCTATTGAAAAACTGCGTTCGATCAATATGCAGAAAACAGGGGCGGCTTTTACTGCATCTATCATTTCTGCAGCTATTCTTGCAGGTGCGACAAGAGAGGAAATGGATTGCCTCTCCCGCTATTCTGAGTGTCTCGGTCTTGCATATCAGATCACGGATGATATTCTTGATGTCATAGGTGAGGAGGAAGTTCTTGGCAAGAGCATAAACAGCGATGCCAAAAACAACAAGACCACCTATCCGCTCATCCTTGGTATCGATGCTAGCCGTACTCTTGCGGAAAGTGCAGTGGAAGAAGCGGTGCTTTCCCTGGAACCATTGGGTGAAAAGGCAAATATCCTGCGTGAAATGACAAAATATTTCCTGCCGCAAAGACAGAAATAATAATACAATCTGCTGAACCTAAAACAATAAAAATGTAAAAAAAGCAGGAAAAAAGGATAAAATAAAGAAATATTCAAACAGAAAAACAAGAAAGTGAGGTGGGAATATGCTGGCTATTGCAAAAAGCTGCGGTGTTTTGGGCATCGATGGCTATGAAATCATAGTTGAGGCTGATGTCAGCGCAGGTATTCCCGCTTTCGATATTGTCGGTCTGCCCGATGCTGCGGTCAAAGAAGCCCGCGAAAGAGTCCGTGCCGCAATCCGCAATTCTGGACTCGAATTTCCTATGCGTCGCATCACAGTCAATCTGGCGCCTGCCGACATCAAAAAAGAAGGTGCGGTTTTCGATTTACCGATCGCTGCCGCCATTCTTGCCGCTACCTGTCAGATAGAACAGCCTGAGAAATTGAATAATATTTATATTGCAGGTGAGCTTGCCCTGGACGGTGGTGTTCGTCCTGTCAATGGTGCTTTGGCAATGGCTGATTTTTTGCGTACAAAGAATGTTGACGGCTTTTTTGTACCGCAGGAAAATGCAGCAGAAGCAGCAATCATTCCCGAACTGCCTGTTTATGGAGTGCAGACTCTTATCCAACTGGTAAATTTATTGAATGGGAAAGAAGAAGCCGAACCTGAAAAAGTCGATATAGAAGCCATTTTTAATAATGAGCAAGGCTATGAAGGCTTTGATGTGTCCGAGGTCAAAGGGCAGGAGGGTGTTAAGCGTGCTTTGGAGATCGCTGCGGCAGGTGGACATAATATAGCTATGATAGGCCCTCCAGGCAGCGGCAAGACAATGCTTGCCCGTCGTCTGCCGGGTATTCTTCCCCCTCTTTCTCTGCAGGAAGCCTTGCAGGTAACCAAGATATACAGTGTCAGCGGTATGCTCAGCGGCAAGGAAAAGTTGATGACCTCTCGTCCTTTTCGTGCACCACATCATGGCGCTTCTTCACCTTCTATTATCGGTGGTGGTGTTGTGCCGCGTCCCGGCGAGATCAGCCTTTCCAGCTATGGCGTGCTTTTTATGGATGAGATGCCTGAATTTAAGCGTGATGTACTTGAAGCGCTGCGTCAGCCTCTTGAAGACAAAAAGGTTACAGTCTCGCGTGTCAGCGGCAGAGTTGATTTCCCTGCCAATTTTCAGCTTGTAGGCGCACTCAATCCTTGCCCCTGCGGCTATTATGGCGATACTCTCAAAAACTGTACCTGCACACCGCATATGCGCGAAAAATATCTGCATCGCATTTCCGGTCCCTTGCTGGACAGAATAGATTTGCATGTTATTGTTCCCAGAGTGGAATATAATGATTTGAGCGATCAAAAGCCTGCAGAAAGCAGCGCAGTTATCAGAGAAAGGGTAATCGCAGCAAGAAAAAAACAGGAAGCACGTTTTGCAGGCAGTGAGGTTTTGTGCAATGCACACATGAGCCGCCGTCAATTAGTTGAATTTTGTCAATTGGATGAGATGAGCAACAGACTTTTGCAGGATGCATTCAAACGTCTGAAGCTTTCTGCCCGTGCTCATGACAAAATCTTAAAGGTTGCCCGCACCATTGCCGATCTGGCAGGTGAGGAAAGAATTACAGCTTTGCATATTGCCGAGGCTGTGCAATACAGAATTATGGACAGGGAATTGGATTAAATAGAAATGACTGAAACAAGGCAATCAAGAAGAAAAAAATATAAACGCAGAAGGCTTTTGAAAAGTTGTATGGCTTGTATGACGGCTATACTTCTGACTTGTGCCATCGTTTTGTTTTTCTCATTTGATCTGGACAACGGTATTATTCGCGGAACTTTGCATTCCGAAGCTAAAACTGTCATAGATCACAGTGATATGGCAGAACAGATCCGCAATGCCAGAATAGAGAATTATTATTACTATATGGATGTGCTGCGTGAGGAAGCCCGTATCGCTGCAGCTAAGGCTGAGGAGGAGCGCCTTGAGCAAGAACGCATTGCTGCAGAAAAAGCTGCAGAAGAGGCGCGTATAGCTGCAGAAAAGGCTGCAGAGGAGGCAAGGCTTGCTGCAGAGCTTGCAGCTGAGC
>JAFSIU010000153.1 GCA_017439615.1 Bacillota bacterium | reverse complement strand
ATAAATCAAGAAAGGTCGGTGAACCCCCATGAATTACGAAAGAAACGGTGAAAAACTCTCCTGGGAAGGCGCAAAGCAAGTATCTAAGGTTATGATGGCTCAGCTTAAAACCTTAACTCCCGAGGTTATTGAATCTCTGGACGCTCAAGACGGTGTTTACATCGTAACATATGATGGCAGCGCCCTCGGTTTCGGGCTCTCCAGCGATGAAGAAGAAAAAGTGGTCTATGTTGGAATTTCCAAGCCCAACAGCTCCCGTCACTTCAAAAACGGCAGCACAGGAACCTCTACCCTGCGCCGCTCTTTGGGAGCATTGCTCTCCGCTCGTCTGGAGCTTCTCCCCATCCCCCGTTCCAATGATCCCGAAGACGTTGATCGCTATGACAACTATGCTTTTGAAGCAGAAAGTGAACAGCTCCTCACTGATTGGATGATCAACAACTTTAAGATCTCATATCTCACACTTGATAAAGAAAATATTCAGCCCTTCTATCTCGGACTGATTGATTATAATGTGCCTATGTTCAATTTCCAGAACAACCCCAACAACAAATACGGTGCGCAGATCAAAGATGCTCGCCGCCGCTTGGCAGCAGAAGCAGCAAAACACGAATAAACTTAAAGCAGCAGGTGTTTGAACACCTGCTGCTTTTTTCATATAGTACCCTGACAGTACCAATGAACTTCATACAATAATCATTCTCTGTTTTCAGATCATCTGCAAAAATTAATAGTTCTTCTCGCTTCTGCTGCCGCCGCAATTCTGTGTGCTGTTATTTGTTCTGTTTTCTGTTCTGTTGTTCATTTCATTATTAACGCTGTTTTTCATGTTCTTTTGTTTATTTGTTTTATTAGCCATTTTGTTGTCCTCCGAAAATTTTCTGCCCTAAAGCTTTAAGGTGAAAATAGTTTGCGCCAAAGAGTGAAAAACTATTCTTTGTTCTTGTGTACTAAAACTTGTACTCACTTCATAATTATAGAAATATAAAAACGGCGAATTATGAAGGAGGAAAAAAATGAAAAATAAGCCTTTTTTGTTAATTGTTTCTGTATGCTTAATATTATGCCTCAGTGCTTGTTCCAGCCTCTTTGAACAGCAAGAACAGCAAAGCACATCCGCACCGGTAACAGTATCCGAGCAAGTCATCATCGATCAACAGCTTTCAGTGCTGGCGGCAGCGGCCGAACAAAACCAACAGAATGCTGTTGAAATGACTCAGATCAGTCTTTATTTTGCATCAAATGACGGAACAAAGCTCGTAGAAGAAACCAGAATGATACCAAAAGAAGAAGGAATTGCCAGAGCAACTGTCAATGAGCTTATCCTCGGACCTGATGATGAGGAGCTTTCCGCAACCATGCCGACAGGCACAAAGCTGATGGATATCAATATCAAAGAGGGTGTTTGCATCGTCGATTTCAACAATGCCTTGAAGGCCGGCATTGACAGTATAGAAGAAGAAAACATCTGTGTCTATTCTCTGGTCAATACTCTTACCCAATTTGACAGCGTGGATGAAGTTAAAATTTTGGTTGACGGCAAAAATATTGATCAGTTTGCAGGAGCATTTGATATTTCCGCAACCATTGCTCCCAATATGAACATTGTATCACCGTGACAATGCAGATTTTGCCATATTTTTGCCGACAAAATATGTGCTGTTTCGGCAGGAAATCTGCGAGTTTGATAGAATAATTTGAGATATCAGGCTCGCGGAGGATGCAAATGAAAAAGCTTTTGGCAGTTTTTACCATTGCTGTAATGTTCATATTCTGCTTTTCCATGACAGCCTTTGCAGAGGTTATCGTAACAGTTACTTCTGCAAAGGTCAATTTGCGTTCAGGTCCCGCCACAAGCTTTGACAAAGTGGGACTTGCCCTGCTAAATGACGAATACAAAGTGCTCAATGAGCAAGACGGTTGGTATCAGATAGTTTTCCCAAATGAGCAATCAGAAAGTGCATGGATTATTTCAGACTATGTCAAAGCTTCCCAAAATGACATTTTGCCAAAATCTATCAGCGCGCAAACCACAGGGGTAAATGTCCGTCAAGGAGCCGGCACCGAACATAACAGACTTGGGCAATTGGAATTTGGCAAAAAATATGCTGTTATCGGAGAAAGCGGATATTGGTATGAGATACGCTTCACGCAGGAACAAAATGCTTTCGTGGCCAAATGGCTGTGCTTAACATGGGATGAAGAAATCACCTTCCCCGGTGAAGATATTCCCGATGAGCCGCTGCCGCCTGCCGACAATCCGTTTGACAAAGCAGGTCATATGAAACAAGGTATGGTGAATACTGATGACCTGAATCTGCGCGCAGGGCCTTCCACCTCCACCGATATCCTTGCTTCACTGCCATTAGGAACCGCTGTGGCTATCAAAGAGCGTGCAGACGAAAACTGGTTCAGTGTTATCACACAAAGTGGTCAGGAGGGCTTTGTTTATTCAGAATATATTGATCTGGCAAACACCTCATCCTCCATTGAAACAGGGAAAGTATTTTCTTCTCTCACCTGGGATGAAAATGCGGCAACTGTCGGAGTGATGGAGCTGAGTGTTGCTGAGAGCAGCTATGGCGTGCATATCACTATCACAGCTGATATCGATATTGTCTATCGTATGGAAGAAATCGAAAACGGCTATCTTTTCATCAGCGATATGAGCTTTTCAGGAGCAAGCGGAACCTTAAACAACATCACCTGGAAGCTGAGCGGAAATCATTATAACAGATTGAGCATCACCTCAGAAAACGGCATTTTCTACCGTATTGAGGAGAGCAATAACAAGCAGCAGATTGATATCATTGTAAGTGCTTATCCCGTGCTCGGCAAAATTATCTATATCGATCCCGGGCATTCCGTTGTCAACAAAGGAATTCTTGATCCCGGTGCAATTGGTCCCAATGGCACAAAAGAAAATGTGGTAGTTCTTGCCATCTCGCAAAAGGTGAAGGATATCTTAGAGAAAAACGGCGCAACCGTTTATCTCACGCATGAGGGACGCAGTACCCTCACCCGCCCCGAGCGCTGCTCACTTGCCAATAATATCGGTGCAGATATTTTCGTTTCCATACATGCCAATTCCTCAACAAGCCGCTCACCCAAGGGTACATCAGTCTATACATACGCTCCCAAGAGCAATGCCGCTTATGACAGGGAAAAACGAATGCTGCTCGGCGAAAACATATTGCAATCAATTCTTGATTATACAGGCCTAAAGAACCTGGGTTTGAAGGAAACGGGATTTGATGTTCTGGTTTTCACAAAGATGCCTGCCGTTTTGGTCGAAACTGCATTCATTTCCAATCCTGAGGAAGAAAAACTGCTTGCAGACCCCGAATGGCAGCAGCTGATGGCAGAAGCCATTGCCAACGGTATATGCGAATATTTCTATGCTTTGGACCAATCTGCAAAATAAATTTTAACAATTTTGAGGAGAAGAAACATGACTTATCAATTATGCAAACAATTGGTGCTCGCCACCGAAAACAAAAACAAAGTACGCGAAATGCAGGCCTTGCTCGAGGGAACAGGCTTTGAAGTTTATTGCCTTTCTGATTTTCCCAAAGTTACCCTGCCGCCCGAGGATGGTATCAGCTTCGTAGAGAATGCGGCTGTGAAGGCTTGCTTTGTCGCAAGAGAGCTTGAGATGCTGGCCTTGGCCGATGATTCAGGGCTTTGTGTTGACGCACTTAACGGAGCTCCCGGCATATATTCTGCGCGCTATGCCGGCGAAGACAAAGATGACAAGGCAAATAACCGCAAGCTTTTAGAAGAGCTTACAAATGTCCCTGAGGACAAGCGTCAGGCGGCCTTCCATTGTGCGATCGCTATTGCCGACCCAGAGGACAATTTCATTTTCTTCGAAGGTGAATGCCCCGGCATCATCGGTTTTGAGGAAAAGGGAGACGGTGGCTTTGGCTATGACCCGCTCTTTTATATCCCCCGCTTTGACAAGACTATGGCGGAAATCACCGCTGAGGAAAAGAATCAAATCAGCCACCGTGCCATTGCAATGAACAAGGCTGCTGAGTTTTTGCGCAAAATCAAATAATATCTTTTGGAGCGGTGATTAAAAAAGACAAATATCCCTTGAAAATTATATAAAAATTTTGCAAAAAGGTCTTGAACTTTTTACAGGAGTAATATATAATATAAGGGCTATGCGGGTGTAACTCAATGGTAGAGTGTTAGCCTTCCAAGCTAATCACGTGGGTTCGATTCCCATCACCCGCTCCAAAAAGCATATGCGCCGATAGCTCAGCAGGATAGAGCAACGGCCTTCTAAGCCGTGGGTCGGGGGTTCGAATCCCTTTCGGCGCACCAAATATCCAAAAGCCTTTTGGGCTTTT
>JAFSIU010000152.1 GCA_017439615.1 Bacillota bacterium | reverse complement strand
CGGTGAGTACAACCTCGCACACAGAGTTTGCAGAGCTTGCGGTTCCTACAACGGAAAGCAGGTTATCAGCAAGGAAGCGTAAATCCGTACATCCGGAGAACGAAGGGATGCCGTATGGCATCCCTTTTTGTTTTGTTTGTTATTGCTTAAACATATAGAGCAGGGCAGTCCCAAAGAAAAGGCTTGCTGTTATCAGCAATCCAACCGCACTTATATATCGCAGTCCCATTATTAAAGGCATCAATGAGGTCAATGCAGCAATTATGCCTGTTATGCAGGCAGCTTTTTTGAAGCTTGCTTTTGCGCTAAATATATAAACCGCAATCAAGACCAGCATCAAACAGGAAAGGATAGCTGTGAGCAATGGGCCGAAATTGGCATAGCCAAAGGGGGTCAAGCTGAAATATGAAAAGGTCTCTCTGAAATGGCCTATCGAACCGTCTGTGGCGGGTCTGGCAAAATTCAGCACTGCGCCATATGGCAGCATTTCCAGAAAAATGGTTATAAGCGGGAAGACAGCCAGAATCAATTTGCGATTTTGCATAACTCAAACCTCCTTTATGTATTTTGACTTCAGAAAGTGTAAAAATGTTCCATACTCATTATATCATATATAATTTGCATTTTGAATTGCAAAAATTTTCCTTGACCACATGAAGAGCTTGTGTTATTATGTTATGTACCGTTATTGTGGGTTTTTGTCCTCTTTTTTGAGAGGAATTGTCTTTCCCCTCTCAGACTGGAGTGAAAAGCCCACCATAAAGGCGCTTGAGCGTCATGCTCTGTTTCCGTTGCTACCTTTTGCAAATTTGAAGGAGTGAAGAAATTAATGAGAAAAATTGTCGGTGACAAACCGAGAGAAAGGCGAAACTATGCCAGAATTCCGGATGTTATGCCTATGCCCAATCTCATTGATGTACAGACCAAGTCATATCAGTGGTTTTTGGAAAAAGGCTTGAAGGAAATCTTTGCCGATGTTTCGCCTATTACCGATTTCACAGGAAATCTGGTATTGGAATTCGTTGACTATTCCCTGGGTGAGCCAAAATATTCCATCAAGGAATGCCGCGACAGAGATGCTACCTATGCAGCTCCTCTGCGTGTCAAGGTCCGTCTTATCAACAAATATTCCGGTGAGGTCAAGGAGCAGGAAATCTTCATGGGCGATTTGCCCCTGATGACCGACCATGCAACCTTTATCATCAATGGTGCAAACCGTGTTATCGTCAGCCAGCTTGTCCGTTCCCCCGGCGTTTATTTCCATCAGACCATAGACCCCTCCGGCATCAAGCTTTATGGCTCCACCGTTATCCCTAACCGCGGTGCCTGGCTGGAATTGGAAACTGACCTCAATGAAGTTATCTATACCCGTATAGACAGAATGAGAAAAATGCCCGTTACGGTGCTTTTGCGTGCTTTGGGCTATTCCTCCGATGAGGATATCTATGCCGAATTTGGCGAGCATCGCGGTCTTAAGCTTGCTATCGAAAAGGATCCTACCAAATCCACCGATGAGGCTTTGATCGAGCTTTATAAGCGTCTGCGTCCCGGTGATCCGCCCACAGTCGAATCCGCAACTGCTTTGCTGCATGGCTTCTTCTTTGATGAAAGACGCTATGATTTCGCAGGCGTCGGCCGCTATAAAGTAGAGAAGAAGCTCCATAACGGCGTTCTTCGCAAAATGAATGAAGAGGGTCTTGTCTGGGATGATGAAGCTCAGGCTTATATCGAATCCGATGAAAAACCCGCTTACAATGACTATATCAAATATCTGACCAAGCCCGATATCGTGGCAACCATCAAATATTTCCTCGAGCTGATGGACGGTCAACATGAGCCCGATGATATCGACCATCTCGGCAATCGTCGTCTCCGCTGCGTAGGCGAGCTTTTGCAGAATCAGTTCCGTATCGGTCTTGTCCGTATGGAAAGAGTTGTCAGAGAGAGAATGACCATTCAGGATGCTGATGTAATCACTCCCTCCGCTCTTGTCAATATCCGTCCTGTTGTGGCAGCTGTCAAGGAATTCTTTGGATCCTCTCAGCTTTCACAGTTTATGGATCAGACCAACCCTTTGGCAGAACTTACTCACAAGCGCCGTCTTTCCGCACTTGGCCCCGGCGGTCTTTCCCGTGAAAGAGCAGGCTTCGAAGTCCGCGACGTTCATCACAGCCACTATGGCAGAATGTGCCCGATCGAGACTCCTGAAGGTCCCAACATCGGTCTCATCGGTTCTCTTTCTTCCTATGCCCGTGTAAATGAATTCGGCTTCATCGAAACACCTTATCGCCGTGTTGAAAATTGCCGCGTTCTTGATCAGATCGATTATCTCGCAGCAGATGAAGAAGATAAATATGTTGTTGCTCAGGCAAATGAACCGCTTGATGAAAACGGCTGCTTTATCAATGCACGTCTTAATGTTCG
Organism: Bacillota bacterium; assembly: GCA_017439615.1. GTDB lineage: Bacteria > Bacillota > Dehalobacteriia > UBA4068 > UBA4068 > RGIG3181. The sequence goes on along the minus strand of JAFSIU010000152.1, from coordinate 3,091 downwards.
CCACGGCGCTGACATCTCCACCGTTCCTGCCGAACAGGCTCAGTATATGGATGTCAGCCCCCGTCAGCTCGTTTCTGTTGCTACCGCATTGATCCCCTTCCTTGAGCATGATGACGCAAACCGTGCTTTGATGGGTGCCAACATGCAGAGACAGGCTGTTCCGTTGCTTGTTCCCGAGGCTCCTTTGGTAGGTACCGGTATGGAGTATAAGGCAGCTATCGACTCCTTTGTTGGTGAAAAGGCTGTCCACGATGGTATCATCGAGCGTGTAACAGCTGATGAAATCATCATCCGTACCGATGAAGGCGACTTGGAAAGACATGATTTGCTGAAATATCAGCGCTCCAACCAGAGCACCTGCATCAATCAGAAGCCCATTGTCAAGAAGGGGCAAAAGGTCAAAGCAGGTACTCCCATTGCTGATGGTCCCGCAACCGATCTCGGCGAATTGGCTTTGGGCAGAAATGTTCTCGTCGCATATATGACCTGGGAAGGCTATAACTATGAGGACGCAATTCTGCTTTCTCAGCGTTTGGTCAAGGATGATTATTATACCTCCATTCATATCGAAGAATATGAATGTGAAGCCCGCGATACCAAACTCGGTCCCGAGGATATCACCCGTGATATCCCTAATGTCGGTGATGATGCTCTTATCAATCTTGATGCCGATGGCATTATCCGTGTCGGTGCCGAGGTCAAACCCGGCGATATTCTTGTCGGTAAGGTAACCCCCAAGGGCGAAACCGAACTGACTGCCGAAGAACGCCTGCTGCGTGCCATCTTCGGTGAAAAGGCAAGAGAAGTCAGAGATACCTCCTTGCGCACCCGCCACGGTGAAAGCGGCATCGTTGTCGATGTCAAGGAATTCACCCGTGAAAACGGCGATGAATTATCACCCGGCGTAAATAAACTTGTCCGTATATATCTCGCACAGAAACGTAAGATTTCTGTCGGTGATAAAATGGCAGGCCGCCACGGTAACAAGGGTGTTGTTTCCCGCATTCTTCCTGTTTGCGATATGCCCTTCCTGCCCGATGGCACTCCTGTTGATATCGTGCTCAATCCTCTGGGCGTTCCTTCCCGTATGAACATCGGTCAGATTCTTGAATGCCACCTTGGCAAAGCTGCTCATGAGCTCGGTATTCATATCGCAACTCCCGTCTTCGACGGTGCAACCGAAACCGATATTGCCGATACTCTTAAAGAGGCAGGCTTCCCGGTTGACGGCAAGAGTATTCTCTATGATGGCAGAACCGGTCTTCCCTTTGATAATCCCATCACCACCGGTTATACCTATATGCTCAAGCTGCACCACCTGGTAGATGACAAGATTCACGCCCGTTCCACCGGTCCTTACTCTCTGGTTACTCAGCAGCCCTTGGGCGGTAAAGCTCAATTCGGCGGCCAGCGCTTCGGCGAAATGGAAGTTTGGGCTCTGGAAGCATATGGTGCAGCATACACCCTGCAGGAAATGCTCACTGTCAAGTCTGACGATATCGTGGGCCGTGTCAAGACCTATGAAGCTATCGTCAAAGGTGAAAATGTTCCCGAAGCAGGTGTTCCCGAATCCTTCCGCGTTCTTATCAAGGAATTGCAGAGCTTGTGTCTGGATGTCAATGTCCTCTCCGCTGACAATGAGATCATTGAGATCCGTGAGGATGATGACGATGATGATCCCAGAGCAAGAGCCCGTTCTCTCGAGCTTGACAGCATCGCAGTCGGTGATGAAGAAGCCGCTTATGTCGCTTCTTTGCCCAGCGATGACGGCTTCCTCGATTCTGCAGATGAAGAAGATGAGGACGATGATCTTGATCTTGATGACAGCAAGCTTGAGGAAAGCATCGCCAATCTCGAAAGCCTGGAAGATATCCTTCCCGAGATGACAGATATTGATGATCTGGAATTTGATGCATCTCTCCTTGATGCCGATACAATGGAAGATTCGGACGAAGAGTTCTAAGTAGCTTTTCCCCGTTGGGTTAAATAAAAGAAGGGGGTCAGCCTTTTGTCTGATGTAAGTAATTTTGACAGTATGAAAATCGGTCTTGCTTCACCTGAGCAGATTCTCGAATGGTCTCACGGTGAAGTCAAAAAGCCCGAAACCATCAATTACCGCACACTGAAGCCCGAAAGAGACGGTCTTTTCTGTGAGCGTATCTTTGGTCCCACCAAGGACTGGGAATGCCATTGCGGTAAATATAAAAGAGTTCGCTACAAGGGTATTGTCTGCGATCGCTGCGGTGTAGAGGTTACCAGAGCCAAAGTCCGCCGTGAGCGTCTCGGTCATATCACTTTGGCAGCTCCTGTTTCTCATATCTGGTATTTTAAGGGCATTCCCAGCCGTATGGGTCTGCTCTTGGATATTTCTCCCCGCAATCTGGAAAAGGTTCTCTATTTTATCAACTATATCGTTATCGATCCCGGTGAAACCGATCTTTCCGAAAAACAGATCTTAACCGAGGGTGAATACAGAGAAGCCAGAGACAAGTGGGGTAATGCCTTCACTGCAGGCATGGGTGCTGAAGCTGTTAAGAAAATGCTGCAGAGCATGGACTTGGAAGCTTTGGCCAAAGAACTGCGCGAAGAAGTCAAGGAAGCCGGCGGTCAGAGAAAGATCCGTGCCGTCCGCCGTCTGGAAGTTGTTGATGCTTTCCTGATGAGCGGCAATAAGCCTGAATGGATGATTCTGGATGTTGTTCCTGTTATTCCTCCGGAAATTCGTCCTATGGTACAGTTGGATGGCGGTCGTTTTGCGACCTCCGATCTCAATGACCTTTATCGTCGTGTTATCAACAGAAATAATCGTTTGAAGAGATTGCTTGATCTCGGTGCTCCCGATATCATTGTCAGAAATGAAAAGAGAATGCTGCAGGAAGCAGTTGACTCTCTCATTGACAATGGCCGCCGCGGCAGACCTGTTACAGGCCCCGGCAACCGTGCTTTGAAATCTCTTTCCGATATGCTCAAAGGTAAGCAGGGCCGCTTCCGTCAGAATCTGCTCGGTAAGCGTGTTGACTATTCCGGACGTTCCGTTATCGTTGTCGGTCCCGAGCTGAAATTCCATCAGTGCGGTTTGCCCAAGGAAATG
>JAFSIU010000151.1 GCA_017439615.1 Bacillota bacterium | reverse complement strand
GGCTGTTTTGGTTGCTTTCTTAAGCTACTCCTTTTCAAACCAATTAATTTCTACATTCGCAAAATCGGCGTTTGCCGATTTTTAAACGGCACAACCCATGGGGTTGTGCCGTTTGTAACTGTCTTATGATGCCACGTCTTATGCGGAAGCTGCTTTTGTTTTGCAAAGCTTTCCAGTTGATATATCAGGGTATTACGGGAAAGAGCTCAATCATTCTCCCGGCACTCAGCAGTTGTTTTACTGCTTGCAATGCTCAATGACAAAATCATAGAACAACTTATGAGGTCCCGCAGTTTTCTTTTGTTTATACCAGGCAAGCACATAGGATTCCATGATGCCGTTGGAGGCGACAATGGGAATGATTTTCAGATTATCTTTTTCCTGCATTTTCTGCGAGGGCGCATTGGTGATATAAATAGTGTGCGGATTTTCAAGCAGACGGTTTAAAATGGTGTCAATTGGCGGCACAAAACGGAAATCGATATTGCTGCTGTCGATTCCCTTTTCGCTGAGCACATAGGAGATTTTGCCCTGCCAGAATTCATTGTTGATGAGACAGGTCTGGGAAAGAATATCCGCCATGTGTATCTCTTTGCTCTTTGCCAATTCATGGTTGCTGCTCATAACTGCATAAATGGTCTGATCAATGAGCTTTTCATAGGAAATGCCGTTTTTGTCATAAATATATTGATGCAGCGGGCCGATGATCCAATCGACATTGGCTGTTTTCAGCATATTGACCACTTCATAAAAATCTTTTTGATGAATGTTCAGCTTGATTTCCGGATAGCGGTCAATGAAGTCGACCAACAGTTTGGAAATGAAAGGCTGCATCACATTATTGGTGATGGCAATAGTGAGATAATCGGTGTGCGCATCCAAAAGGCTTTTTGCTTCGGCTGCACCGGTTTCAAGCATTTCAGCGTATTCTGTGCGGTTTTGTAATAAAGACTGCCGCTGTCTGTCAGCTTGATGTTCCTTCCATGCTTGGCGAACAGGGAAAACCCAAGCTCCTCCTCGAGCTTGTTGATGGACATGGAAAGAGCGGGCTGCGAAAGCCCGAGAAGCTCTGCCGATTTTGAATAATTCAGAGTTTCGGCAATGCTTATAAAATATTCGAGTTGTTGTATATTCACTGCAAAATCCTCCGTCCTTTGATGCTTAAATTATACCTTATTTGATTGCTTATTGTCAAACAGGGGAGGAAAAATTGTTAATATTATGAATAATTCCTTTTTGTATTGATCGATGGTGGATTAATGTAAGAGATTTCAATAATTTGATTTGAACAATGCAGAGTTATATGCTACAATATATTATCGAGAAAGTATAAAACTCCACAGGAGGTTTTTGTTATGATCAAGATTTACAACACATTGAATAACTGCAAGGAAGAATTCAAGCCCTTGAATGAGGGTAAGGTCGGCATTTATTGCTGCGGCCCCACGACTTATAATTATATTCATCTCGGCAATGCCAGACCGCTGGTCGTTTTCGATACCGTCCGCCGCTATTTCATCTATCGCGGCTATGACACGACCTATGTGCAGAATTTTACCGATATCGATGACAAAATCATCAATCGTGCTGCAGAAGAAAACCTTACTGCACAGCAGATTGCCGAAAAATATATCGCTGCTTATTTTGAAGATACCGCCGAGCTGAATATCATGCCTGCCGATGTGCATCCCAAGGTAACTCAGCATATCCCCGAAATCGTCAAAATGATCGAGGATATCATTGCCAAGGGACATGCCTATCCCGCTGCAGATGGCAGTGTCTATTTTGCAGTTCGCTCACTTCCTTCCTATGGCGAGCTTTCCGGCCGCGATCTTGATGATATGCGTTCCGGCGCCAGAGTGGAAGTCGATGATATCAAGCAGGATCCGCTTGATTTTGCTCTTTGGAAGGCAGCAAAGCCCGGCGAACCCGCATGGGAAAGCCCCTGGGGTATGGGTCGTCCCGGCTGGCATATCGAATGCTCTGCCATGAGCTGCAAATATCTCGGTGCCGAATTCGACATTCACGGCGGCGGCGCCGACCTCATTTTCCCCCATCATGAAAACGAGATCGCACAATCCAAGGCCGCAACCGAGCAGGGCTTCTCCCGCTATTGGATGCATAATGGCTTCATCACCATCAACAAAGAGAAGATGAGCAAATCCCTGGGCAATTTCTTCTTGCTGCGTGATATTCTTGCCAAATTCCCCGGCCCCGTGGTGCGCTATTATCTGCTTTCCACTCACTATCGCAGCCCCATCGACTTTGCCGATGACAAGCTGCAGATGGCACAAAAGAGTCTGGAAAGAATTCAGAACAGCTATATGCTGATGCAGGAAGCCAAAGCAAAGGCAGCTGCAGCAGGGGAGGCTGATGCAGAATTCGATAAATTCGCCGAAGAATCCAAACAGGCTTTCATTGATGCTATGGATGATGATTTCAATACCGCGCTGGCAATTTCTATCATTTTTGATTTCTGCCGTGAGCTCAATGGTAAGCTTGGCTCTTTAGGTAAGTCTGCCCTGGAAAAAGCCGAGCAGCTTTTTGCCGAATGGGACAGCGTTTTGGGTATGATTCTGCCTCGTGAAAAAGAAGCCGCAGGCAAGGAGGACGAGCTCTTACAGCTTATCATCACCATCCGTCAGGCCGCCCGCAAGGACAAGAATTGGGCAATGGCTGATGCTATCCGTGATGGACTGAAGGAAATCGGCTTTGTGCTCGAGGACAGCCCCGACGGTGTTCGCTGGAAAAGAATTTAATTGAATTCAGGATATTTGCATGTCAACAGAAGAAATTATGAAACTGAATCCCGACAATGTGCCTGTGCTGACGCTTGCCTATTTGGGTGATGCTCTTTATGAGCTGCGTGTGCGTGAGCATTATATCGCCAAGGGCATTTTGCGTACAGCCGAACTGCATGAGCGAGTGATTCCGCTTGTTTCCGCCACAGGTCAGTCTGCGCTTTGGGAAAAGCTTTTACCCCTGCTTGCAGAGGATGATATCGCTGTGATGAAGCGCGGGCGCAATGCCAAAAGTCCCCATTCACGCTCCTCGGTGGCGGTGGGTGAATATCGCCGTGCCACAGGTGTGGAAACGCTGATCGGCTATTGGTATATCAAAAATGAGCAGGAAAAGCTGGATAAGCTTTTTGAAGCTTTGTTTGAGGAGGAAGAGCAATGACGAATATTATCAAACCGCAGGTAACTCTTTTGAGTTATACTCCCGAGCCTGAAAAGGTCGTGGCAGCGGCAGCAAGACTGTGCTATTCAAAGAAAAACGGCAATGAGCTGATGGAGGATTTCACCTCCGCACAGGTTGAAGAGTTTTTGAAAAAGCTGGTGGATCTCGGTCATGAATCCCCCTTTGAGCATGCTTCTTTCTGTTTTTCTGTTGATGGTATCAGCCGTGCCTGCTCTCATCAGCTGGTGCGCCATCGCGTCGGCTGCTCATATAGCCAAAAATCCCAGCGTTATGTCAAGGAAACAGGTTTTTCCTGCATTGAGCCGAACAGCATTGCTCTGAAGCCCGAAGCGGATAAGCTTTTCCGTGAAACGATTGACAAGGTGCAGGAGGCTTATGATGCACTGCTTGCTCTCGGTGTTCCTGCCGAGGATGCACGCTTTTTGCTGCCCAATGCCGCTTCGACATCATTGGTCGTTACCATGAATGCCCGCAGCCTTATCCATTTCTTTGAGCTGCGCTGCTGCACCAGAGCACAGTGGGAGATCCGCTTCATAGCAAAGGAAATGCTGCGTCAGGTCAAGGAAGTCGCACCTTTGCTCTTTGCCAAGGCAGGCGCTCCCTGCCTGAAAAACGGCTTCTGCCCCGAGGGCAAAATGAGCTGCGGCATTGCACCTACCATAGAGGAGCTGCGTGGATTCTGATGGATAAAAAGAATTTTGCAAAGAAAAATGCCGAAAGAAACAATTTCGGCAAAAAGAATAATTATCAAAAGCCCGATCGCCAAAAGCCTGCCGAAAATGATGCTGCTTTGGATAATGAAAGAGAAATTATCTGCGGCAGAAATCCCGTCATCGAGGCCCTGCGCAGCGGTGCCGAAATTAATAAGGTGCTGCTGGCAGAGGGTATGGAGCCTGCCAAGGCCGCGCAGATAATCGAGCTTTGCCGTGAGCGCAAGGTGGTCTATGCATCTGTCCCCAAACAGCAGCTTGTCAAGCTTGCCGGTGAGGATAACCGCGGTGTGATAGCCTATCTCGCCCCCTTTGCCTATGCTGAGCCGGAGGAAATGCTCGCTCTGGCAGCAGAACGTAATGAGCCCCCGTTCATCGTGCTGCTGGATGGGGTCGAGGATCCGCATAATCTTGGTGCCATCATTCGTACCGCGCTTTGCACAGGCGCGCATGGTGTCATCATCCCCAAGCGCCGCAGCGCTGCACTCACGCAGACTGTCAACAAGGTCTCCAGCGGCGCGCTGCAATATATGAAGGTCGCACGCGTTTCCAATCTGGTACAAACAATGGAAAGCCTGAAGGAAGCCGGCCTTTGGATAGCAGGTGCCGATATGGATGGCGAGAACATTTATCAAGCCAATCTCAAGGGTTCTATGGGTCTTGTGATGGGTGCCGAGGGCAAGGGACTTTCGCCCTTGGTCCGCGAAAAATGCGATTTCATCATCTCCTTACCAATGAAGGGGCCGCTGAACAGCCTCTCCGTATCCGCGGCAGGTGCAGTTTGCATGTATGAAATAATGAAAGCCAATTCCTAAGATAAAAGTATCGTCCGCAAAAATTTAAAATCAATATATAACCAACAGCCTCCCTTTTTCAAAAAGGGAGGCTGTTGGCTTTATATTGATTTTGCTGTGCTACATTGCGCGTTCTTCTCTTCTGCGGTCCTCGAGATATTTTTCGATTTTACGCTTGACTCTTTGCAGTGCATTGTCGATGGATTTGATATGTCTGTTCAGTATCACGGCAATTTCCTGATAGGAACGCCCCTGCAGATAGAGTGAGAGAACCTCTTTTTCAAGCGAGCTGAGGATTTCGCCGATTTTGGCTTCGATTTTTAAGAAATCCTCATGGCCGATGATAAATTCCTCGGGGTCGGTGATGCGGTTGCCTGAAATAATATCCAAGAGTGTACGGTCGGATTCCTCGTCATAGATGGGTTTGTTCAACGAGACATAGGAATTGAGGGGTATATGCTTTTGCCTTGTGGCAGTCTTGATGGCTGTGATGATTTGTCTTGTGATGCAAAGCTCGGCAAAGGCACGGAAGGACGAAAGCTTGTCCGGCTTGAAGTCGCGGATCGCCTTATAAAGTCCGATCATTCCCTCTTGAATGATATCCTCTCTGTCCGCACCGATCAGAAAATAGGAGCGGGCTTTGGCACGAACAAAATTCTTGTATTTGTTGATGAGGAAATCCTGCGCATCAAGATCACCATCATTGGCAAGCGCCACGATGGCTTCATCTGTCATAGAAATATATTTATCATAGTAGTGAGCAAGTTTTGCCATTTTCTTCACACTTTCGCTTTAACAAGTGAAAATATTATAACTGATTTTGTGTTTATTCGTCAAGGCGGCAGCGCGATGTAAATATTGTCTCTTTTTGCGATATGTCCGCAACCCCCTGCCAGACTGGTTTATCAGGTAAGGATATATCAAACAAAAACGGCGCTCTCAAAAATGAGAGCGCCGTCAATATTTGGGAGATCATGCGATATACCGAAAACTATGCATTGAACAGAAAATCGAGAATATCCATACCGTCTTCATTAACATTTTTATAAAGCTCGGTATATCCGCATTCAGTGCAGGTGATGGTGGTGAAGCGCTTGTTTTGCACATCAAAGAGCTTGGCAAAATTGCCGCCCGTCGCCTGAAACTGATCTGCTTCATAGTGTGTGTTGCCGCATTTTACGCAGACATATTGTTTTTTCTCTGTCATTTTCTTCACCTCGCAGATTTGTGATTATTGCTGTTCTGCCAATCTCTTATATCCTGCAAGTCTTTCCTTCGCATCCTCATGCAGCTTGGCAAAGAGTGCATCTGCCTGCTCGGGGAAGGCCTTCTTCAGCGAATTGAAGCGGACCTCGCCATTGATGAATTCGAGGAAATCGCCTGTCGGCTCCTTGGAATCAAGGCTGAAGGGATTTTTGCCCTGCTCTTTGAGTGCGGGGTTATAGCGATAAAGCTGCCAATAACCGCACTGAACAGCGGATTTCATCTCGGGCATTGCATTGCACATACCGCTCTTGACACCGTGATTGATGCAGGTGCTGTATGCGATGATGAGAGAAGGACCGTTATATGCTTCGGCCTCTTTGATGGCCTTCAGTGTCTGATTCATATCAGCGCCCATAGCGATCTGTGCTACATAAACATAGCCATAGCTCATTGCCATCATGCCGAGATCCTTTTTCTTATTGCGTTTGCCGGATGCAGCAAATTTTGCAATTGCTGCGGTGGGAGTGGATTTGGAGCTCTGACCACCGGTATTGGAATAAACCTCGGTGTCAAAGACGAAAACATTGATATTTTCGCCGCTTGCCAGCACATGATCCAAACCTCCATAACCGATATCATAAGCCCAGCCATCGCCGCCCAATGCCCAGAAGGATTTCTTGACGAGGAAGTCTTTCTTGGCAAGGATTTCCTTGGCGATTTCATCCTCGGCAGCTTCGAGCAAGGGCAGCATTGCCTTGGTGATTTCCATGCTCTTTTCGCCGTCATTGAAGGCTGCAAGCCATGCCTGATAATGTGCTTCGAGCTGACCTGCGGTTTGTGCTGCAAGAGCTTGTTCCATCAGGTCTTTGATGCGGTTACGGATCTGCTTTTCTGCCAGAGTCATGCCGAGAGCATATTCGGCATTATCTTCGAAGAGGCTGTTTGCCCAAGCGGGACCCTTGCCCTCGGGAGTGGTGGTATAAGGCATTGCGGGAACGGCAGCACCCCAGATGGAGGAGCAGCCGGTAGCATTGGCAATGACCATACGATCGCCGAAGAACTGAGTGATCAGCTTGACATAGGGGGTCTCGCCGCAGCCTGCACATGCGCCCGAGAATTCGAGCAAGGGCTGACGGAACTGAGAATTTTTGATATTTGTTGCAGCAGGCAGAGCCTTCTGAGGCAATTCAACCAGATAATCCCAATTGGCAGCTTCCTTTTCGACCTGCTCATCAATGGGACGCATGATGAGTGCAGGTTCTTTGGCCAAACAAACGGTCACGCAGGAGCCACAGCCCTGACAATCGAGCGGGCTGATCTGCATACGGAACTGATTGCCGTCAAAATCCTTGCCGACAGCCTTTTTGCTTTCAAAGGGTCTGGGTGCTGCTGCGATCTCTTCTTCGGTAACGATGAAGGGGCGGATTGCAGCATGGGGGCAGACGAGAGCGCACTGATTGCACTGAATGCATTTGTCAGCAATCCATTCAGGAACGAAGGCGGCTACGCCGCGTTTTTCATATTTGCTGCCGCCAACGGGATAGCTGCCGTCTTCACGGCCGCTGAAGGCGGAAACAGGCAGGCTGTTGCCTTTCGCGGAGTTAATGGGACGAAGGATATTTTTGACGAAATCATTTTCCTCGCCTGCTGTATGCTCTTCATCGGCTGCATTTGCCCATTCTGCAGGCACATCGATAGCTTTGACATCATGCAGGCCTGCAAGCACAGCCTTTTTGTTCATCTCGACAATAGCTTCGCCCTTTTTGCCATATGCTTTGACGATAGCCTTATTGAGAGCATCGACAAAGACATCTTCGGGCAAAATTCCGGAAAGCTTGAAGAAGGCGGACTGCATAATCATATTGGTGCGATTGCCCAAGCCAAGCTCGCGAGCAATATCCACCGCATTGATGGTATAGAATTTGATTTCATTTTCTGCCAGGAAGCGCTTCAAGGAAGCGGGGAGCTTGTGTTCCAGCTCTTCTTCGCTCCAAACGCAGTTGAGCAGGAAGGAGCCGCCCTTTTTCAAGCCTGCGGTCAGGTCATAGTTATGTACATATGCCTGATTGGAGCAGCTGATGAAGTCGGCATTATTGATGAGATAGGGAGCCTTGATTGGCTCGGGACCGAAACGCAGATGGCTCATGGTCAGGCCGCCCGATTTCTTGGAATCATAATCGAAATAGGCCTGAGCATAGAAATCAGTGTTCTTTCCTATTATATCTACAGCCTGTTTGTTGGCGCCGACAGTACCATCGGAGCCCAAGCCCCAGAATTTGCACTGAATGGTGCCCTCAGGCAGCATATTGACAATTTCTGTACGGGGGAGGGAGCTGTTGTTGACATCATCATTGATGGCAAGTGTGAAGCTCTTTTTGGGAGCATCGCTCATCAGGTTACGGAATGCGGCAACAATATCAGCGGGAACAGTATCCTTGCTGCCCAGACCGAAGCGGCCGCCGATGATGGCAGGAGCATTGGCTTCACCTGCAAAGGCTGCAACAACATCAAGATAGAGAGGTTCGCCGGGAGCGCCGATAGTCTTGACTCTGTCAAGTACCATGATACGTTTTGCGGTTTTGGGAACAGCCTTCAGGAAATAATCGGTTGCAAAGGGACGATAGAGACGGACTTTGATAAGACCGCATTTGCAGCCCTGAGCATTGAGATAATCAACAGCCTGCTCTGCAGTATCACAGACAGAGCCCATGGCTACTGCGACATATTCGGCATCGGGAGCGCCATAATAATCGAAGAGATTATAGCTGCGTCCGGTCAATGCGGAGATTTTCTTCATATATTCATCGACAATGCCGGGAATTCTGTCATTGAAGGGCTGGGAAGCCTCTCTGCCCTGGAAGAAGATATCAGGATTCTGATTGGTGCCGCGGACTACGGGATGCTCGGAATTGAGTGCACCGTCACGGAAGGCCTTGACAGCATTCATATCAACCAGATTTGCAAAATCTTCATAATCGATTGCTTCGATCTTCTGCTGTTCATG
>JAFSIU010000150.1 GCA_017439615.1 Bacillota bacterium | reverse complement strand
GCTGCATGAGCTTCAGAGCCCTTGCCGCCATGATGACCTTCTTCGATATACTTCTTAGCATTGTCCCAAGCACCGCCTGCATTGCTCATCATAATAGCGAGCAAGAAACCGGTAACGAGAGTACCTGCCAAAACGCCGCCGAGGCATTCTTTGCCGAGGGTAAGACCAACAACGAGAGGAACAACAACTGCCAGAACGGAAGGCAGAATCATTTCTTTCAAAGCTGCTTTTGCAGAAATATCAACGCATTTTGCATAATCGGGCTTTGCTTTGCCTTCCATAAGGCCGGGGATGGTCTTAAACTGACGGCGAACTTCTTCGATCATATAACCTGCTGCACGGCCAACAGCCTGCATAGTCATAGAGGAGAAGAGGAAGGGCAGCATACCACCAATGAAAAGACCGATAACAACGAGGGGATTCATAATATCCATACCACCTGCGGAGATGCCGACAGCCTGAGTATAAGCAGAGAAGAGAGCCAATGCAGTGAGAGCTGCGGAGCCGATTGCGAAGCCTTTACCGATAGCAGCAGTGGTGTTACCAACGGAGTCAAGCTTATCAGTGATTTCACGAACCTTGGGATCCAAGCCGCTCATTTCAGCGATACCGCCAGCATTGTCGGAGATGGGACCATAAGCGTCAACAGCAACAACGATACCGGTGGTTGCGAGCCTACCGACAGCAGCCATAGCGATACCATAGAGACCTGCAAAATGATATGCACCAAAGATTGCAGCTGCGATGATGATGATCGGGATAGCAGTGGAGCCCATACCGGTTGCAATACCGGTGATTACGTTGGTAGCAGTACCGGTTTCGCAGGAAGCAGCAATTTTCTTAACAGGGTTATAATCACCGGAGGTATAGTATTCAGTGATCTTACCAATGATGAAGCCTGCAGCAAGACCGAATACGCAAGCCCAGAATACACCCATATTGGTATAGCCATCACCAAAGGTTTCGGGAAGAACAAATTTGGTAACAACAAAGATACCGGCAACTGCCAGAACATTGGCAACGACTTCACCAACATTCAAAGCCTTCTGAGGATTGCCGCCTTCTTTGGTACGTACGAACAAGGAACCGATAACAGAAGAAACAGTACCGATAGCTGCTACGAGCAAGGGAGCGAGCATACCCTGACCGGCATCACCGATACCGATGGTAGCTGCCAAAGCGAGAGCAGCGATGATGGAACCAACAAAGGATTCGAACAAGTCAGAACCCATACCTGCAACGTCACCAACGTTGTCGCCTACGTTGTCAGCGATAACAGCGGGGTTACGGGGATCGTCTTCGGGGATACCTGCTTCAACCTTACCAACCAAGTCAGCACCGACGTCAGCAGCCTTAGTGTAGATACCGCCGCCAACACGACCGAACAAAGCAACGGAGGAAGCACCGAGACCGAAGCCATTGATGATGGAGGAGCCTGCGGGAGCATCATGGAAAAGGAAAATAACGATGCCAAGACCGACAAGACCAAGACCGACAACACTCATACCCATAACAGCACCGCCGGAGAAAGCGATGGAAAGAGCTTTGTTCAGACCGCTTTCGGAAGCTGCATTTGCAGTACGGACATTAGCTTTGGTAGCAACGCTCATTCCGATGAAACCTGCCAAAATAGAGCAAATTGCACCGATAATGAAAGCAATAGCAGTAGTGGGCTGCAAGCTGTCAGCACCTTTAGTCAGCAAACCTGCTGCAAAAATAACTGCGGCAAGCAGCAAGACAAAGATTGCCAAAGTCTTATACTGTCTGCCTAAGAATGCCATAGCACCGGAATGGATAGCACCGGCGATTTCCTGCATTCTTGCATTGCCTGCGGGTGCTTTGCCGATCTTTGCAGCAAGATAGTATGCAAAGAGAAGTGCAACAACACCGGCTGCAACGCCGATAAAAATACCTGTTACATTCATTTCTTTCACTCCTTAATAATAATAAAAATAAATTTTATAAAGCCGCAAGAAAAGAAAAGCTAAAATATAAGCAATGGCTTATATCCCTGCTTTTCTCACTCGACTGTATAAACTATTGAAGAATGACCAAGATCAATGTCAAAATCATAAAAGCGGCTGCAAGCCAGATTGTGATTTTGCTCAAGAGCTCGTCCATACCCTTCTTTTTACCAAAGATAGCTTCTGCACCACCAGCGATAGCACCAGAAAGACCTGCGCTCTTGCCGGATTGCAGCAGAACTACTGCGATGATGGCAATGGAAACAAGGATTTGCAGAATCAGAACAACTGTTGTCATTTTTTCACCTCCAAATAGGAATATTGCCAAACAGCTATAATATTTTAACATAAACTAATTCAGAAAACAATATAATTTTTACTCTTCTGCACTAAAATCAATAGTAAATTGTTCATAAACATGAGGTTTGTTCTCAATGAGGCTTGTGCCTGTCATTTGTCCCGGTTTGCGAAGCTTAAGCAAATGAAGTACAGTGGGAGAGATATTCTCCAATGCACCATCATTACGCAAAACAGCATCCCTGTTCTCATCATCAACAAGAATAAACGGAACATTGCCGCAGGTGTGCGAGGTTACGGGATTACCTTCCGTATCACGCATACATTCCACATTGCCGTGGTCTGCAGTGATGACAAGAATACCGTTTTGGGCTTTCAGCTCCTTCTCCACTCTGCCAAGACAAGCATCAACAGTTTCAAGTGCCTGCACAGTTGCTTCCATATTGCCTGTATGACCGAGCATATCGGGATTGGCATAATTCAGGATTATCACATCATATTTTTCTTCTCTGATACGCTCACAAACTGCATCCGTTACCAAAAGCGCACTCATTTCCGGCTGCATATCATAGGTCTGAACTTTGGGAGAAGGGATCAGCACACGTTCTTCTCCTTCTTCGGTCTTCTCTACACCACCGTTGAAGAAAAACGTTACATGTGCATATTTTTCTGTTTCGGCAATACGAAGCTGTCTCAAGCCATTGATGGAAAGCACTGTGCCCAGAGGATTAGCGGGGAAACGCGGCGCAAAGGCAACCGCAGCATCAAGTGTATCATCATAAAGAGTCATGCAGACATAAGGCAAAGATGGGAAATATTTTTTTCTTTCAAAGCCTGCGAATTCCTTATCACAAAAGGCATGGGAAATTTCGCGGGCACGATCGGAACGATAATTAAAAAAGATTATTCCGTCATTTTCACTGACGAGGCCATCTTTATCTATCACGCAAGGTTCAATGAATTCATCGGTAATACCTTTTTCATAGCTTGCTGCCATCATTGCCAAGGGATCAGTATTATATTCACCGATACCCTCTGTCATAGCACGATATGCCCTCTCCACTCTATCCCAACGCTTGTCTCTGTCCATAGCATAAAAACGACCGCTGACAGTGGCAATTTTGCCTACACCGGTTTCAGCAAATTTTTCCTGCAGAGATTTTATAAAGCCATAACCGCTCTTGGGATCAGTGTCTCTGCCATCGGTAAAGCAATGCACAAAGACATTTTCCACACCCTCTTGGGCTGCCATTTTCAAAAGTGCAAAAAGGTGCTCGTCCACGCTATGTATGCCGCCATTGGACAAAAGACCCATCAGATGCAGAGCACCGCCTTTGCTTCTTACCTTGTCCATAACCCATTTGAACTGGGGATTATCAAAAAAGCTGCCATCATCAATAGAACGAGAAATAAGGCTCAGATCCTGATAAATAACACGACCTGCGCCTATATTCATATGTCCGACCTCGCTATTGCCCATCTGACCTTCTGGAAGTCCCACAGCCATACCGGAGCTTCTGAGCTCTGTATGCGGATATTCCTGCCACAGACGGTCGAAATTGGGAGTTTTGGCAAAGGTGAAAGCATCAGAAGCTACTCCTCCCTGCTTCAAGCCCCAACCATCAAGAATCATCAATAATAAAGGTCTTTTCAATTTATTCATTTCACTATGCCTTCAATCCTGATTGAATTATCTCAGCAAAATCTCTTGCATCCAAAGATGCGCCGCCGACCAGCACACCGTCAATATCGGGGCATGCCATAAATGCTTCGACATTGGAGGGCTTGATGGAACCGCCATAAAGTATGCGAATCTCATCAGCAAGATCGCCCCATTGTTCACGAACGATTTTGCGCATATAGGCAATTGCTTCCTGTGCATCACGAGGCTCGGCAGAAACACCTGTGCCGATTGCCCAGACAGGTTCATAAGCAAGTATGATATCCTCTGTTTCGTCTATACCGGCAAGACTTGCCAGCAATTGCTCGGAGATGACCTCCAGAGTTTCTTCATTATCACGCTGAAAAAGAGTCTCACCAACGCATAAAATGGGAGTCAGCTTGTTCTCCAAAGCCTGAATAGCCTTGTGAGTTACCATTTCACTGCTTTCTTCAAAAATCTGACGGCGTTCGGAATGACCACAGATGCAATATTCCGCACCGCTGTCCCTTACCATTCTTGCAGATATCTCGCCTGTGTAGGCACCTTCTTCTTCCCAATGGATATTCTGTGCGCCGATAGCAACGAAGCTGTCATCAGCCTGTGTAATAGCCTGAGGTATCAGAATGGCAGGCGGGCAAATGATCACATCGCAAGCAGAAGCGGGAATGTCCTCAGTTTCATTAAGAAAACGTCTGAAATATGACTTGGTTTCAGAAGCAGTCATATTCATTTTCCAATTAGCAGCAAAAACCTTTTTTCTCAAAATGTTTCCTCCTGTAAGCCCAAAAGCTTTTTGTATTTATACTCTCTGACAAAGAGAAAATATATAGTTAATATACCATATTTTCGCAAAAATGCAAATGCTTTATTGCTTAAAATGATATACAAAAGGGCGATTGAAGCACATCTTCAATCGCCCTTTTCAGTCAAACTATTTAGCTGCCAATGCATCAATGCCGGGCAGGATTTCTCCGCCAAGAAATTCCAAAGAAGCACCGCCGCCCGTAGAAACATGATTGATCTTATCCTCTACACCGGCTTTTGCAATAGCTGCCACGGAATCGCCGCCGCCAACAATGGTGAAACCGGAGCAATCAGCAACAGCCTGTGCAATGCGCATTGTTCCGCGCATAAAGTTCTCAAGCTCAAATACGCCCAAAGGTCCGTTCCAGAAAACAGTTCCGGCACGCTTGATATGGTCGCTGAACATAGCGATTGTCTTGGTGCCGATATCAAGAGCCTGCCAGCCTTCCTTGATATCCTCAGGGCTGCACATCATAGTGGAAGCCATATCAGAAAAGCTGTCAGCTGCCACAACATCAATAGGAAGAACGAGTTTGTCTTCATATTGAGCCATAAATTCCTTTGCCCATTCGATTCGGCCTTCTTCGACAAGAGAAGCCTGCATATTATAGCCCTGTGCGGCAAGGAAAGTATTTGCCATACCGCCGCCGATGAGAAGCTTGTCGACCTTATCCATCAGGTTCTCGACAACTTGAATTTTGTCAGAGACTTTGGCGCCGCCGATGATAGCAACAAAAGGACGTGCGGGACGGGAAAGTGCATCACCAAGGCTGCGGACTTCTTTTTCCATCAGGAAGCCGCAAACACCGGGCAGGAAGCGTGCAACACCCTCGGTTGAAGCATGAGCACGGTGAGCAGTACCGAAAGCGTCATTGACATAAATATCAGCCAAGGCTGCCAGCTGTTTGGCAAATTCAGGATCATTTTTTTCTTCCTCGGCATAGAAGCGGACATTCTCCAGAAGCATTACTCCACCTTCAGGCATAGCAGCAATCAGATTTTCGACAGTCTCGCCCAAAACATTGGGAGAAAAAATCACAGGTCTGCCCAAAACCTCGCGAGCCTTCAAAGCTACGGGAGCGAGTGAATACTTGGGATTGCGGGTACCCTTCGGTCTGCCAAGATGAGAGCACAGAATGACCTTTGCACCATTATTGGACAAATACTCAATGGTGGGGCGTGCTGCTTTGATGCGGGTTGCATCGGTAACATTGCCTTCGGCATCGAGCGGAACATTGAAATCGACACGGACAAGAACCTTCTTGCCTGCAACATCGATATCACGGATTGTCAGCTTATTATCATAATACATTTTTCATCCCTCCGAATTTTTGATAGCCGCGCTGAGGGGCTTATGTTCAAACAGCGCATACCGTGCTGGTATGCGCCATAGACAAACTATTTTACTACATATGCTGCAAGATCGCAGACACGCTTGGAATAACCCCATTCATTGTCATACCAGCAAAGAACCTTGCACATATCGCCAACCATAATAGTAGAAAGACCGTCAACCATGGAAGAAAGCTCCATACCGTTATAATCGCAGGAAACCAAGGGTAATTCGGTATATCCGAGTATACCCTTCAGCTCACCTTCTGCAGCTGCCTTCAAAGCAGCATTGACATCAGCAGTGGTAACACCTTCCTTTTCGAAGGTCAAGGTCAAGTCGATAGCGGAACCATTGGCAGTAGGAACGCGCATTGCAAAGCCATTGAGTTTGCCCTTCAGCTGCGGAAGAACAAGTGCTACAGCTTTGGCTGCACCTGTGGTGGTGGGTATCATGGAGCCATAGGCTGCACGGGCACGGCGCATATCCTTATGAGTTTTATCAAGAATGACCTGATCATTGGTAACAGCATGGATTGTTGTCATAAGACCGCTCTTGATACCGAATGCCGCATCAAGAACCTTGGCAACGGGTGCCAGACCATTGGTGGTGCAGGAAGCATTGGAGATGATATGATGCTGGGATGCATCATAAGAGCCTTCGTTTACACCATAGACAATTGTGATGTCTTCATTTTTGCCGGGGGCAGTCAAAACGACCTTCTTTGCACCTGCCTGCAGATGTGCGCAGGCTTTGGTACCGTCATTGAATTTACCGGAGGCTTCAATGACAAGTTCAACACCCAATTCGGCCCAGGGAAGATCTGCAGGATCCTTTTCTGCATAAATCTGGATTTTTTTGCCATTGGCAATGAAATAATCCTCACCTGCTTCGACTTCTTTATCCCAAGTGCCATGGGTGGAATCATACTTCAGCAAATGTGCCATTGTGGCAGGATTGGAAAGATCATTGACTGCTACGATCTCCAATTCGGGATAATTGGCGGCAGCTCTGAAAACCAGACGACCGATACGACCG
>JAFSIU010000149.1 GCA_017439615.1 Bacillota bacterium | reverse complement strand
TTTTGCGTAAGCTGGGTATTCAGCTGATCAATATTCACGGTCAGCATGATTCTGCATCGTTGTTTGATGAAAATAACCATTTGGTTTTTCTGGATTCCTATGCAGAAAATGAAAATCTGCGAAATACATATGCGATCTGTTATGAGCAAGTGAATTCTCTTCGCAAAGAGATTCAAAGAATGCATATGGACGAAGGCGAAAAACTGCGCCGAATGGAAACCCTTCGCTATCAAATTGATGAGATTTCAAAAGCTGAACTGGAAGTAGATGAAGATGCGCAGCTTGAACAAAGAAGAAAACTTTTGCAAAATGCAGAAAAGGTCAGCGATGGAATTCAGTCCGCCTCTGCCTGCCTGTACGGTGATGACAATATTGACGGAGCAGGATCCTTGTTGGCCGATGCAGAACGGGAAATTGCTAAGTTATCTCGTTTCACAGATGCCTATGAACCGCTTCGTGAAAAGCTGGCCGATCTTATGTATCAGGTCCAGGATGTTGCAGAGGAAGTTCGTGATATTCGGGATGATTTAAGCTATTCACCCGACGAACTGGAGGAAATTGAATCCCGCCTTGATGTGATTCATCGCCTTAAACGGAAATACGGTTCGACCTGTGAAGAAATCCTTTCCTATCTTGAAAATGCCAAAAAGGAATTGGATGAAATAGAGTTTGCAGACGATACCATTGAGCGTTTGAAAAAGAAGCTTGTTAAGGCTGAAAATGAAGCAATGGAAGCAGCAATGAAACTGCGAGAGAACCGTCAGCAATTTGCAAAGAAACTTTCCTGTCAGATCCTTTCTGAATTGGCACAGTTGGATATGCCTTGTGTGCAATTTTCTTGTGAATTTACGGAAACGGAATTGACAACTAACGGCATTGACCTGGTTGCCTTTTATATGTCTGCCAATGCCGGCGAGGCTCTAAAGCCTTTGAATAAGGTAGCCTCCGGCGGTGAGCTTGCCCGTATCATGCTGGCGATGAAAAATGTGCTGGCAGAGCAAGACCAGGTTGCAACCTTGATATTTGACGAGGTTGATACAGGCGTATCCGGCCGTGCCGCCCAAAAGGTGGCTGAGAAGCTTCGCAGTGTGGCAAAGAACAAGCAGGTTCTGTGCGTTACGCATCTGCCGCAGCTTGCGGCATTGGCAAGTACGCATTTTCTGATTGATAAACACGAGAAGGGCGGACGGACTTTTACAACGGTTACACCGCTGGACTTAGAAGGCAGAAAGAGGGAACTTGCCCGCATCATCGGTGGCTCTAATATTACAGAAACGACCTTAAAGAGCGCAGAGGAGATGTTAAAAGGCTGACCCTTGACAAAAGATGTTTAATTTGTTAGGATATTTCTACATTTAACGCAGTGATGGGATGAAGTAGGCACTTTATGACCTTTCAGAGAACTGTCGGTTGGTGCAAGACAGTGGCGAATTTGCTGAAGTTACCTCCCGGAGTGGCTTTCCTGAATTGTCAGTAGGGAAGGACGGGCAAGCCCGATACAGCTTGGCGTTACTGACGCCATAAGGGTGCAGTTGTAAAGCTGCGCTAAAATCAGAGGTGGTACCGCGTAATTTACGCCCTCTGTCCGGTTGGACAGAGGGCTTTTATATTTTGGAGGAGAGAAAATGAAATTGTATGATGAACTTGTTGCCCGTGGCTTGATTGCCCAGGTAACCAATGAAGAAGAAATTCGCGAAATGATCGATAACGGCAAGGCCACATTCTATATTGGCTTTGATCCGACAGCAGATTCTCTGCATGTAGGTCATTTTATGGCGTTGTGCCTGATGAAGCGTTTGCAGATGGCCGGTAATAAGCCGATTGCCCTCATTGGCGGCGGTACTGCTATGATCGGTGACCCCTCCGGCAGAACAGATATGCGTTCCATGATGACCGAGGAGACTATTGCTCATAACTGCGAATGCTTCAAAAAGCAAATGTCTCGCTTTATCGAGTTCGGCGAAGGAAAGGCTATGATGGTAAACAATGCCGATTGGCTTATG
>JAFSIU010000148.1 GCA_017439615.1 Bacillota bacterium | reverse complement strand
TTTATCATATTTTTCTGTTCACATCAATACTTGGAAAAATCGCCAAAGTTGTAGTCCGTCAGTCCCAAAGTAAATTGGGATTAATATTTGTTTATAAGAAAAAGGGAAGAACTTAAGGTCGGTGCTCGTAAAACAGTTATTCTTGTGAAGCAACCCCTGCATAAAATGATTTTATGCAGGGGTTATTTGTTCAGAATATTGGTTTTGCTTCTGCCAGCAGTTTTTTATAAAAGCGTCAGGTTTGTATTTGTTTTTGCAGGGGGACAGGGTCCCCTGGCCTCCTTGCAACCCCCTAATCCCCTTCAAACGCTTTTTGTCCGAGGCTGTTACGGTAGCTTTCTCAAGGAGCTCCATCTTAAACCAGTTAGTTTATACATTCGCAAAATCGGCTTTTGCCGATTTTAAAACGGCATTACCCGAAAGGGTAATGCCGTTTGTTACTTTTTTATGAACACCTATTATGACAATGACTTTATGGTTTGCATCAGCATTCACTCTATCAAAAAACATTGTCATCAGGTATATGCTCAGCGATATCACCGATATCGCATTCCAAAAGATTGCATAATCTGTCAAGCGTATTGGTACTGACATTTTGGTTATATCTTAATCTATATAGCTGAGCTTTGCTGACATTATACTTGACATGAAGCATATTTTTGGAAATACCCTTTTCCTCCATCAGCCGCCAGAGTTTATCATATTTAATCATACAACTGCCTTCTTTGTTTTTTCTTTAATTATCGCAATTGTATTTTCGCGCTGGAAGGTTCCATATTCGGAACCATAAAGGAGGATGTTATTATGACTAAACATAACTGTTTATCAGAACTGTTTCTGACGAGTTTGTCATCAAAACCAAATGAAGAGAGCTTAAAACAAGCACTGTTAATTTGCAATGATGAATTTTTGCACAGAACGGATTTTCTTAATCCGACAATGCAAGCACGACTGGAGTTAAAGGATTTTCTGGATGTTTATGCAGAATTTGATCATGAACTGCCACAGGATTTCAAAACGTCTTTAGCCTTGCTGCAAATAATCAATAAACTGGATTTGTGCAGAGAATCGGAGAGAATAACAAAATATTTAAAAATAGAGAAACTGATGCTTTAAAAAACAAAAGAACACAGTAAAACTGTGTTCTTTTCAGGTTGAAATCTCATCAATACCAGTGCTAACAATGCAGTGAAACTCCGCTGAGATAGGTGAAGAGATTGTTCTCATATTTTTCGGCGAGCATTTCCTCGCTGACAAAATATATGGGCAGGAAATGCACAAAAAGCTGCAACTCGTCATATTTGGCAACGGCATTGCGGCAATATTCGCGCACGGCATTGTCTATGCTGCTTTGTTTATTTGCTTTGATTTGAGCTTCCTGCGCGCAGAAAATATGCACGGCATTGCTGACGGCATAAACCTGAGTGATTGCGGCATCGGGGAAAAGCTCCTTGGCCTGCTGCAGCTCCTGTTTGGCTGCCTCCAGCACGCGGGCTTTGATCTCGGTTTCGATATCGCCAAAGGAGATATAAATTTTGTCGGCGGGGGAATAGTCCGCAAGCTTTTGCTCCTCGCAGATGCGGCGAAATTCTGCAGTCAGTTCAGCGCGTACCTGATCATCTCCATCGGCACCGCAGGCACCGATTTTGTGCATATCCGCATGATTGGAGAGCAGGATATTCAGGCGTTTCAGACCGGGCTTGCCCTTAAATTCTATATCAAGAATATCAATGCCATATTGTGCATGAGCAAAGCTGCGAAATGCCTCAAGCAACGCATCTGCTTTGCGCTTGCCCTGCATAAGAGCTACTGCATCATTAAATTTTGCGGTTGTGAGAATCATTTTTCGAGGGTCCCTTCTTTTTTGTCTTTTGAAATTATTTCCTTGAGCTGTCTTTGCAGCTCGCGGCGGGGAAGCATGATATTCCTGCCGCATTGCAGGCAGCGCAGGCCAAAATCCATACCTGTGCGGGTGACCTGCCATTCATTTCCACCGCAGGCATGAGGTTTTTTCAGGATGATGATATCGCCATTGACAGGCATTTTTATCTCTTTATCCGACATGTCAATCAAGAACTCTCTGCTCGGAAATCATGGTGTAGGAAGCGGGCATCATAATACCTGCCTCATCAAAGGCATTCTTGCAATAGAGGCGGCAGGCTCTTTCCAGACCGGCCTGTGCATCAGCATCAGCAGTCAGACAAACCTTAATGAGCATACGGTTATTTTCAAAGCTGTTAAGACCGAGTATCTTTGCATCTGGAGCCTGCTCAGCATAATCAGCATTGAATTTATCCAAAGCGGACTGCATGATACCGATAGCGATATTGGCATTTTCGGCATAGGCAAGAGGGATATCGATGAAGCAATTCAGATTCTCCTTGGAATAATTGGTGATGACGGCAATATTGCCATTGGGCACAATATGTACCTCATTGGTCCAATCGCGGATCTTGGTGGAGCGCAGACCGACCTCGGTAACAAAACCGGATACACCACCCGCTTTGACATAATCGCCGACAGAATAGGAATCCTCAAGCATAATGAAGATACCGGTGATGACATCCTTGACCAGACTCTGTGCACCAAATGCAACAGCAACACCGACAACACCGGCAGAAGCGATGATGGGAGCGATATTCACACCAAACGTGCTCATGATAGCAGCAAATGCGATGAAATAGATAACATATTTGATGGTGCTGTTGAAAATTGTCAAGATTGTGCCTGCTCGCATATTGCCTTCGGCCTTGCTTTTGGCAACGGCATTTTTGGTCATACGCTTAAATAGCTTGATGGCAATGCCGCTGACTGCCAGAATAAGCAGCACATATATGATCTTCATCAAAACGATACCTACCGGGGACTGAAAAAACTCTGTCATTGAAAAAAGCCTTCTTTCTTACATTAAATTATTTTTTATTCTTCAGGCTGTCGGCAACTTTTTTGCTGTTGACACGCACAGCCCAATCATCATCTTTTTGTAAAGCCTCAATGGCGGGCAGAGCGGATTTTGCCTTGAGCTCACCAAGTGCCAGCACCGCGGCGGCACGGACCTGCGCATTGTCATCACGCAGAGCAAAGGTCAGGCGATCAAGGGCCTTTTGTCTTTTGCCTGCACCAAGAGTTTTGGCAGCACGGGCGCGAACCTTTTCGGAGGGAGAATTGAGGCAATCGAGAACATTTTCAATGGGATAATCGCAATTGAAAAGCGAAAGCACTTCCAAAAGCAGCACTTGCTCCTTTTCTTCGCTGCGGGGCAGCATTTCAACACAAACCTTGGCCGAATCGATACCCATACAAACAAGAGCCTCTCCCACACGAGCTGTTACAAAATGCTCGGGGCGCAGCAGATTGGCAACGAGATAGGGTATCATACGCTTATCTCTGATTTTGTCTATCAGGTCGACTGCGGCAAGCTGAACTCTCTGCTCCCTGGCGCCGAGCAGATCGGCAAGCAAGGGCAGACAATCGGGATCGGGAGCAAGATCCCAGAGCAGCATGGCATAATCGGCAGTATAACGGAAATTGTCCATACGGGAGATATATTGCTTTGCCCATTTTTCATTCAGGGCAAGCTCTGCCAAGCCTTGCTTGATCTGCGGCGGTATGCGCAGCCAGGCAGAAGCAAGCGTGAAGATAAAGGCAGGCCCTTCTGTGCGGCAAAGCTCATAAAGCTCATCATTCCAATCGGGAGCGGTGAGCAGCTTCTGCAGCAGCTGATTTTCTTCGATTCCGACCATCGGCTCGGGCATAAAGACTGTGCCTTGATCGGCAATTTCTTTTTGTTCTTCTATGCTCTTGCGCTTGGCCTGTTTTTTCTTCCAGAGGCGTTTGCGCTCAGCACGGCGGCGCAGCTTTTGTATAATGACAATGAGAATCACCAGCACCAGCAGAATTCCTGCTGCCAGCAAGGCATATTGCCAGAACACATTTTGCTGTATTGCACTTTGTGCTGCGGCATAGAGAGTATTGAAAGTGTTGATGCACCAATTTCCTATCATAAAGAAAAATGGCAGAATATAATCAAACCAAAGCGAAACAAAAAAATTGCCCACGCTGTTCAAAATTTCCATTATGCTCCTCCTTAAGCAAAAACCAATTCAAATTTTCTGATATCAAATCAAAGAGCGATGACTCTCTGAGCCTTCAGCAGCAAAGACCAGATATTCGCTTCATCCTCCAATTCGCCGCAGCAAAGCTCCGCATCTGCGGCATAGCTTTCGGCAGCGCGGCGGCAGGCAATGATTTCTGTACCCATTGCTTCCATTCTGCAAAGACTTCCCAAAGCTTCATTCCCTGAACATGCAAGCAGCACAGCTTTGTCCATCAGGACGATAAACTGTGGAAGCTGCTCAGCATTCGATGCAGCGGCAAGCAATTCTTGCAGCTGTTCTCTGCCCAAGTCGGTGTCGCAGCCCAAATAATCATGCTGCAGCAAAAGCAGCAAGGAATCATTTTGGCCCTGTTGCTCCCGCTGATATGCCGTGAGTAAAGCCTTGGGATCCTGACTGATTTGAAAACCGGATATGTAGCTGCTTTCGGGCATAAGCTTTTTCTCGTTCACGGCTGCCTCCTTTATTTGAACATATCCATAGAGATAGCAGGGATATTTGCAACAAAAAGATCCAACATATCATGGACAAAGCCCATCATGATCTGAGATTTGGCAAAGAACTGCATTGTGCTGACTGCCCAATCCATAGAAGAAAGGGCGGGAAGCACGATTTCGACCGCAATACCAAGCAGCAGAATGGAGAAGCAAAAACCCAGACCTGCACCGATAGCTCCGTTCACCATACCGAGCAGGGTGCCGCTGAACATTCCCGAAATCAGGCTGCAAATCTTGCGAACCAAGAATGACGCAACAATGAAAATAACGATGAAGCACAAAATCTGGACTATACGGTTTGCCATTACATCCATATCAATAAACATGGAGATAAGCTGTGCTGTGTCGCTGGAAGAGGGATCGGGCATCAGGGAAGGAAATTTCTCCGTTACGAGCACGGCAAGAGTTGCAGAAAAGCTGCGGGCTGCCAGATAGCCGACTATCCAAGAGCCAAGGCTGCCAAGGATATTGATGGCGCCGCTTTTCCAACCTAAAGCTGCAATAAGCAAGATGACAAGAATGATTACCAGATCGGACATATTATCCCTCCTCAAACTATCCGTCTGCAAAACGGACATATATAAACATTTTATCACAAGACCGCCTGCAATACCATAGCAAAATAATTAAATTTTGCGGCTTTTGATAGCTAAAAATGCTTATGCGGCAAGGCTTTTTGGCACGGCACCGCTTGCAAAAGCGATGATTTTGTTGTATGATGGAAAAAACTCTTGCCTTGGCAATAAGGCAAGCTTGCAAATTTTCTTCAAATTTTCTTTGGGAGGCTTTCAAAATGGCATTAACTTGCGGAATCATCGGCTTGCCGCTTTCCGGTAAAACAACTCTTTTCAACCTGCTCACCAATGCGGGAATTCAGACAGGGGCTTATTCAATGGGAAAAACCGCTGCCAATATCGGTCATGTCAGCGTACCTGACAGCAGATTGGATTTTCTCACCGAAATGTATCACCCCAAGAAAACCACCTTTGCCCAGATCGAGATCATCGATATCCCGGGTCTGCAGCAGGGCGGCGGCGCCAAAAGTGCAAATGAATTCCTCACCGCAGTCAGAGATGCAGATGCCTTGGCTCAGGTCGTGCGCGTTTTTGAAAATGCCGCCGGCGAGGAAATCGACATTATGCATGATATCGAAGAAATAAACACCGAGCTTTTGCTGGCTGATATGGCATTGGTCGAAACCAGACTCGACCGCATCAATCAGGGCAACAAGAAAAAGCTTGAGCATCCGCAGGAAGAAGCCACCCTGCAAAAATGCCGCGAGATACTCGATGAAGGCAGACCTCTTTCTTCCGTGCAATTCGACGAGGACGAGCTGGATGCCATTCATCATATCACCTTTATGACTATGAAGCCGATGCTTTTGGTGCTGAATCTTTCCGATGATATGCTCGCCTCGGGTGAATATCCGCAAAAAGACGAAGTACAGGCTTATGCCGCCGAAAATAATATCGAGCTGCTCTGCATTTCTGCCCAGATGGAAGAAGAAATCGGACAAATGGAGCCCGAAGACAGAGCGATATTTATGGAGGAATTGGGCATCACCGAAAGCGGTATCGCGCGTATGGCACAGGCTGTTTATGCCCAGCTGGGACTCATTTCCTTCCTGACCGCAGGCGAGGACGAGGTGCGAGCATGGACAATTCGCAAGGGTATCAATGCCAAGGCTGCCGCAGGCAAGATCCACTCCGATATTGAAAGAGGCTTCATTCGTGCCGAGACTATTGCCTTTGCCGATCTGGAGGCCTTGGGCTCCGTTGCCGCCGCCCGTGACAAGGGCAAATATCGCCTAGAGGGCAAGGAATATATCGTGCAAGACGGCGATATTATCAATTTCCGCTTCAATGTCTGATTTTGCACAAACCCTGTTATAAACCTTTTGCCGATTTGGCGGTGAAAGCTTTATATAAATTCATCTTTTACCAAATCCCAAATATGCGCTCGGAAAAAGGGAAACGGGTGAGAATCCCGTACAGCAGCCACTGCCGTGTAGCTGACCTCCGGAGCAAATGCCATTGTTCGCAAGAATGAGAAGGCGCTCCGTGCAGGAATGAAGCCAAGTCGAAAGACCTTGTCCGATGCGAAGTGCTTTCCCGGGCAAGGGGGAAAAAGAAGCATCAGGCCTTTTTTGAAGGTCTGTTTCTTGTTATGCTCCGCACCCCGAAAGGGGTGCGTTTTTATTTGCACAGAAAACATCGTTTGGAGGCGCTTATGAAAAACAAAAAACTGTTACTCGTCGCTCTACTTCTCATCATCGTTGCACTAGCTGCAGCTTGCTCCTTGTTTGCACCCAATGAAGAAGCTGCAGGCAGCTGCGAGCTTGTCATCAGCTGCGAAACGATACTTGCCAATGAAGAAGCACTGAAAGGCTTGTCAGCGGACAAAAAGTCGCTTATCCCCGAAAACGGATATATCGTCGCTCCCATTTCGCTGGATTTTTATGAAAACGAAACTGTTTTGCAGCTGGTGCAGCGCTTTGCCCAAAAAGAAAGGCTGCATATTGATGTGGTTGACGGCTCATATATCACAGGCATCGGCAATATCTATGGCGGAGATTGCGGAGAGCTTTCGGGCTGGCTGTTCTTTGTCAACGGCGAATCCTCAATGGTTGGCGCAAATGAAGCAATGCTCTCTGACGGCGACATCATCGAATTCAAATACACCTGCGATATGGGCGCTGACCTTGGCCTGGAGTGGTGAGGCACCCTTCCCTGCAATTCGGAACACAAAAATGAATTGAGATAATCACGAAAGAAAGGAGCAGCCATGGAAAAAAGACATCCCATAATCATCTTAATATATTTCCTTGCCGTTATTTTGCTGACGGTTTGCTGCCTTAATCCATGGATCACTCTGCTTTCTTTCTTTGGCGGGTTTGGATTTTGGTTTCTTTTGGAGGGCAAAAAAGCGTTCAAAACCCTGCTTGCGCTGCTGCCATTCGCCATTTTGGCAAGTCTTTTCAATCCGCTTTTCAATCATCAGGGAGTGACCATTCTTTTTTATCTTTTCGGAAATCCGATCACTCTTGAGGCCTTGCTATATGGCTTTTGTGCTGCCGGTATGCTCATTGCGACGCTTTTTTGGTGCTTTTGCTTCAATCGCCTTTTCGGATCTGATAAGCTCGCCGCCCTGCTCGGCAAGCGCTTTCCGAGGCTTTGTATGTTCCTCTCGCTGGTCTTTTATTTCATTCCAAGGCTCAATGCCCGACTCCGGCAAATTCATGAGGCGAAAAAGGGCATCGGTGAGGATGCGGCAGGCCAGGGCTTGAAAGGGCGGCTGAAATATGGCACACAGCTTATTTCCTCCCTGCTTGACCGAGAGCTGGAGCAAAGCCTTGACCGTGCGGCATCGATGAGGGCAAGAGGCTATGCACTGACACCGCGCAGCAGCTTCACAAGCTTTCGCTTCGGCAGGAGTGATTTGCTTTTTCTGCTGCTTTTCGTACTGATAGCTGCACTTTTGCTTTTGGGGCACAGGCTGCTTTCGGCGCAATTTTTCCCTTTGATAAGAATTGCTGCTCCTGATTTTTGGCTGCTTCTGACCTTGTCTGCTTTCTTCCTGCTGCCAGCCATTCTGCATTTATACGAGGTGATGAAATGGAAATCCTTAGCTGCAAGGCTTTAGGCTTTGCCTATAACGGAGCGGCGCAAGCTGCCCTTGAAAATATCGGATTCAGCTTGGAGCAGGGCGATTTTGTGCTGCTTGCCGGGGCCAACGGCTGCGGAAAATCCACCCTGCTGCGCCTGCTGAAAAAAGAGATCGCGCCCCATGGCAAAAAAAGCGGCGAAATACGCTTCAAAAGCACGCTCTTACAGGAAATTTCGGAAAAAGAAAGCGTGCGCTCCATCGGCTATGTCGGGCGGGATTGCATGCTGACCTCAGAATTTGTCAGCGCGCAGCTTGCCTTCATTTTGGAAAGTCTGAACACCGCGCCCGCAACAATACGCCTGAAATTGGCCGAAATCTGTGCCGAATTCGGCTTGGAAAAGCTGTTTTCCAAGCCTATCGACAAGCTCTCGGGCGGAGAACGGCAGAAGGTGGCGCTGGCCTCGGTGCTTATCGCCGAGCCGGAGCTGCTGCTGCTTGATGAGCCGATTTCATCTCTCGACCCTGTTGCCGCCGGCGACTTCCTCGCCCTGCTGCAGAAATATTGCCGCCGCCGCAATATGACGGTGCTGATT
This sequence comes from Bacillota bacterium, assembly GCA_017439615.1. Classification (GTDB taxonomy): domain Bacteria; phylum Bacillota; class Dehalobacteriia; order UBA4068; family UBA4068; genus RGIG3181. The sequence goes on along the minus strand of JAFSIU010000148.1, from coordinate 10,937 downwards.
GCCGAGCATTCTATCGAAGAAATCCTGCCCCTGTGCAGCAAACTGCTTTTGCTGCAAAATGGGAAGCTGATATTTTTCGATGAAAAAACGGCGCTGCCGCAAAGCATAAAAGAGCAGAAAAAAGTTATATCAAGCGCAAAAGCGCAGCCGGCCTCCCCTGCGGTGCTTGAAATCAAGCAGCTGGCGCATAAATATGAAAGGCAGGGCGAATATATCCTGCAAAATCTCTCGCTGGAGCTGAAAAAGGGCTGCTGCACGGCACTGATCGGCGCAAACGGCTGCGGCAAATCCACCCTGCTGAAGCTGATGACGGGAATTCTGCCGCCATTGACAGGAAAAATCAAAGCTTCGGGCAAAATTTGCCTGCTGCCGCAGAATGCAGGGGATATTTTCACGCACAGCAGCCTGCACGAGGAGCTTGCCGCTGCCGCACCGCAAGAGGAATGGATGCCGCTTGTGCAGCGTTTCCGATTGGAAGAAAAGCTCGAAAGCCATTTTCTCGACCTTTCGGGTGGCGAGCTGCAAAAGGCGGCGCTGATCAGACTACTTTTGAAAAAGCCTGCTCTGCTGATGCTTGACGAACCTTCCAGCGGTCTGGATTTTCCTGCAAAAAAAGAGCTTGCCGCCATATTGCGGGATTTGGCGGCAGAAGGATTTGCTGTCTGCTTTGCCACGCATGATATGCAGCTTTGCGCGGAGGCGGCAGATGAAATCATTCTGCTTTTCAACAAAGAAATTGCCTGCCAAATGCCTGCACAGGAATTTATGGCACAAAGCAGCTATTACAGAACACCTGATACAGCCGCTTCGGAGAAAATATACACCCTGCTCGGCAGCTGAAACAAATCACTTTCCGGGAGAAGAGATGAAAAAAGCATTTCTCACAATTTCATTATGTCTGTGCTTTGCCGCTGCCCTGCTGCTGATGCTTTGGGGAGCGCGAAGCTTTTATGTTCCGAGCCTGCTGATGATGGGAGGCGGATTTTTGCTGCTTGCCCTGCAAAATGAAAGACGGGAGCAGCGTGCTGCCGAAATGGTCATTTGCGCTCTTTTCTGTGCGCTGGCCGTGGTCGGCAGAGCAGCATTTTTCTATACCCCCTTCATCAAGGCCATCACCGCAATGATAGTGCTGGCAGGCGTTTTCACCGGTGCAAAAAACGGCTTTTTAATCGGCGCCTGCGCAGGCCTTGTCAGCAATTTCGTTTTCGGGCAGGGGCCGTGGACACCGTGGCAAATGCTCTGCTGGGGGCTTATCGGACTTTTGGCAGGTAAGCTGTTCTTTGGCAAAAAGCCTGCAACATGGCAGGTGTGCCTCTTCGGCGGAGCGGCTGTTTTTGGCATATTCGCACTCATCATGAATCCGGCCTCACTCCTGATGATACAAGCGATTTCATCGGCGGATTCGCTGCTGGCGGCATATATCGTCGCGCTTCCTATGGATATCACGCATTGCATTTCCACCATCATCTTTCTTGCCCTGCTTTATCAACCCTTGCAAAAGAAAATGCAGAGACTTGAGCAAAAATACGGCATTTTCATGTCAAAAGAAAAATGATTCTTATTATACAAAAAGAATTTTCAGCCACAGCGATGAGAATCGCTGTGGCTTTTTCGTTAATCCATTTTAACACAAATGGTTAATATCGGTTTCTTGCGAAAAAAACAAACCGACTATATAATTTTCTTGTAAGGAGGATGAAAACATGGATATATGCATTGCAGAAAACCTGAATCTTTTAAGGCAGAGAAACGGTTATACTCTAGAATCGCTTGCGGAAATCATCTCTGTTTCCCGTCAAACCGTCGCGAAATGGGAGTCGGGAGATTCCTCGCCGGACATAGCAAATTGCGTCAAGCTGGCAAATTTATATAAAATCTCTTTGGATGAGCTGGTGAACAGACCGCTGCGGGAGGCCATAAACAGCAATTTTTCAGACAAAGAGGAGCTTGTCTGCGGAGTTCTGGACATTTCAGAAACAGGCAGCATACAGCTTCCCGATGCGCTGATGAAAATGTTTGATCTGCAATATGGCGGAAAACTGCTGCTTTTGGCAGATAAAAGACAAGGCATGGCTCTTGTGAAGTGCAGCCAGTTTTGAAGGAGCGACAAATGAAGATTCTTCAGGTCAGAAATATTTATAAAGAATATCCCAATTTCAAGCTGCAGCATGCTTCCTTCAGCATGGAAAAAGGAACCATCATGGGCTTCATAGGAAGAAACGGCGCAGGAAAAACAACTGCACTGAAGGCCATTATGAATATGGTGCATATCTCGGAAGGAAAGGTTGAATTCTTCGGCCTGGATATGAAGGACAATGAATCTGCCATCAAGCAGCGCATAGGCTATGCAGGCGGTGCGGTTGATTATTATCAAAAGAAGAAGATCGGCCTGCTGCTTGAAACCACAAAGCGATTCTTTGCAGACTGGGATGATGAAACTTGCGAAAAATATATGAAGCTTTTCTCCCTTGATGCGAATAAAACACCCTCGGAGCTTTCTGCCGGAATGAAGGTGAAGCTGAATCTGGTAATCGCACTTTCTCACAGAGCAAAGCTTTTGATTTTGGATGAGCCGACCAGCGGTCTTGATCCCGTTTCGAGAGAGGAATTGCTTGATATTTTCCGCTATCTGAAAGCTCAGGGAGTTTCCATTCTGTTTTCAACGCATATCACCTCCGACCTCGATAAATGTGCGGACGATATCACCTATATCAGAGACGGCCGCATCATATATACAGGCAGCATAGAGGGCTTCACCCAAGGCGAAAGCCTGGAAGCTGTTATGCTGAAGCATGAAAAGGAGGCGTTCCATGAAAAACTTGCTTTATAAAGAACTCAGGCTGGCGACACCGCTGCTGACTTTTTTATTCCTTGCCTTTTCGCTTATGACATTTATCCCCGGATATCCTATTCTCTGCGGTGCTTTCTTTGTCTGCCTCGGCATATTCCAAGGCTATCAGCTGGGGCGAGAGGCTAATGATATAGCATATTCCCTGCTGCTGCCTGTCAAAAAAACCGATGTAGTAAAAGCAAAATATGCATCAGCCGTTTTTCTGCAGATGCTCGCCTTTTTCGGCTGCGCACTTTGCACCTGCATAAGAATGACTTTTTTGTCGGAGGCCGCAGTTTATAAGCATAATGCCCTGATGAGCGCCAATCTCATTTTTCTGGCATTTGTCTTGCTGATATTTATGGCATTCAATGTTATTTTTCTCGGCGGCTTTTTCAAAACGGCATATACTATCGGCAAGCCCTTTGTGATTTTCATCATTATAAATTTCATAATTATCGGTATTGCGGAGGCTCTGCACCATTTGCCAAGCTTGCAATGGCTAAATACGCTTGATTTCAGCTATGCGGGGCAGCAGCTCAGCATTTTGCTTGCGGCTTTTGTGATATATGCGGCCGCAACTGCCGCTGCTTGCAAGGCTTCACAAAAAAGCTTTGAAAAAATAGATTTTTGATAAATCATGAAAAGTATCCGCAATTCGCACAAATAAAAAAAGCCAAGCTGTTTTCAAACAGCTTGGCTTTTTAAGATCAGCTTTCAATTCTTCAGCCATTCAGCCCAAGATAGAACAGGGCTTTTTCGATATCCGCGACGGCGAGGGGGAAGTTTTCCTTCAGATTCTTTTGATTGGAGAAAGGCAGCATAGGCTTGGTGAAGCCGAAGCGGGCGGCCTCCTTTATGCGGCGGCTGTCCTGGGAAATGCCGCGAATCTCACCCAGCAGACCCAGCTCACCCATGATGACGATTTCCTTTTCGATGGGCATGCCCTTCACCGAAGATGCTATCGCTGCTGCCACAGCCAGATCGCAGGCAGGATCATCAACACGCATGCCGCCTGCCATATTGATATAGACATCCTGCGAGCTAAGCGGCAGATGCAGCTTGCGCTCAAGAACGGCAATTATTATCAGAAGCCTGTTATAGTCATAGCCGGCAGCCAGCCTGCGCGGATTGCCGAAGGAGGTTGGCGAGGTGAGGGCCTGCACCTCCAGCAGCACAGGGCGAGTTCCCTGCATAACACAGGTCACAGCCGAGCCGGGAGCATCGGCGGGGCGATGCGAGAGGAAAAAGCCCGAGGGTTCGGAAAGAGGCAAAAGACCTTTTTCCGCCATTTCGAAAACGGCGATCTCATTGGTGGAGCCGAAACGATTCTTCACCGCACGCAAAATGCGGAAGGAGGTGCTGCGCTCGCCCTCGAAATAGAGCACCGCATCCACCATATGCTCCAGGACACGAGGGCCTGCAAGCATACCCTCCTTGGTGACATGGCCGACCAAAATCACGGCGGCATTGCTGCGACGGGCGAATTCTATCATTGCGGCTGCCGAGGCTCTGACCTGCGAAACGCTGCCGGCGGCAGATTCGGTATTTTCGCAGAAAACTGCCTGCACGGAATCGAGGATAATCAGCTTGAAATCCTCTTTTTCTGCCATCTCGAGTGCAGCATTGAGATTGGTCTCGGAGATGAGAAAGACATTTTCATCTGCAGCATCAAGGCGCGTAGCACGCAGCTTGACCTGTGCGGCGGATTCCTCACCCGTGATATAAAGCACCTTGCCGTATTTTTTGGCAGCAGCCGCTGCCGTCTGCATCAGCAGGGTGGATTTGCCTATTCCCGGCTCGCCGCCCAAAAGCACCGAGGAGCCGGGCACCAGGCCGCCGCCCAAAACATTATCGAATTCTTCCATATCCAGCACCATTCTCGGCAGCTTTTCTTCTTCGATATGCGTGATGGGCTGAATTTTGCCGCCGCGGGCAGGACCTCTTTTGTCCTTGGGCGAGGCTTCGACAGCGGTTTTTTCCTCGACAAGAGTGTTCCACTCGCCGCAGGCAGGGCAGCGCCCCATCCAGCGAACGCTCGAAGCACCACATTCATTGCAGACAAATATCGTTTTTGTTTTCGCCATTTTTTGGCTCCTTTCGCTTTATGCAAATTAAACAAAAAATAAGCAAGGATTTCTCCTTGCTTATTTCGACATAAGACTCATTCTCCCTGCTTTTTGAAAGCAATTTCTCCGTCAATGAGAACAGCCTCGATATGATCGCCGTCTGCGATCTTGCCCTCGAGCATCTGCTCGGATAGGGTGTCCTCGAGATGACGCTGAATGGCTCGGCGCAGGGGACGCGCGCCATAAAGCTCATCAAAGCCAACCTCGGCAATTTTCTGATAGACTTCATCGCTGACGGCGAGAGTGATTTCGCGTTCGGCAAGGCGTTTTTGCAAATCGCGAACCATGATGCCTGCGATTTCCTTGATCTGCTCGCCTGTCAGGGAATGGAAAACGAAGGTATCGTCGATACGATTGAGGAATTCGGGGCGGAAAGCCTTTTTAAGCGCCTCTTCCACTCTGGATTTCATTTCATTGTGCTCGCCTTCCTGCTTCTCCTCGGAAACTCCGAAGCCCAGAACTGCTTTTTTCTTGCCCTCGGTAAGACCGAGATTGGAGGTCATGATGATCACTGTATTGCGGAAATCGACGGTTCTGCCTGTGTTATCGGTGAGTCTGCCGTCATCAAGCACCTGAAGCAGCATATCAAAGACGGCGGGATGAGCCTTTTCTATCTCATCGAGCAGGATAACGGAATAGGGATTGCGACGCACTGCCTCGGTGAGCTGACCGCCCTCTTCATAGCCGACATAGCCGGGAGGTGCGCCGACCAGACGGGAGGCATTGTGTTTTTCCATATATTCGCTCATATCGAGGCGGATCATATTTTCATCGGAGCCGAAAAGCGAAGCGGCGAGAGCCTTGGCAAGCTCGGTTTTGCCGACACCTGTGGGGCCTGCGAAGATGAAAGAGCCGACAGGGCGCTTGACATCCTTTAAGCCTGCGCGGGCACGGCGGATAGCTTTTGAGACACCCTTGATGGCTTCATCCTGACCAATCACTCTTTCGTGCAGCTTTTCTTCGAGGTGCAGGAGCTGCTCTGCCTCATCGGAGCAAAGGCGGGTCACGGGAACACCGGTCCAATCGGAGAGAATTTTGGCAATCTCCTCTTCATCAACGGTGATGATTTGTGCCTGCTGCTCACGTTCCCAATCTGCCTTGGCCTGTTCGATTTTATGCAGCTGTGCCTTTTCGGCATCGCGCAGCTCGGCTGCCTTTTCGAAATCCTGTGCGGCAATGGCTGCTTCTTTTTCGGTTTTCAAGGATGCAAGCTCTTCTTCCATTTCCTGCAAATCGAGCGGTGCGACCTTTGCCGAAAGCTGTACCATAGAGGAAGCCTCGTCGATCAAGTCTATTGCCTTATCGGGCAGATAACGGTCGGAGATATAGCGGTCGGAGAGTTTGACGGCTGCCTCGATCGCCTTATCGGTGATTTTGACACGGTGATGTGCTTCATATTTATCACGCAGGCCTGTCAAAATAGCGATAGCATCCTCGGGAGTGGGCTCGCCAACGAGCACGGTCTGGAAGCGGCGCTCCAAGGCGGCATCCTTTTCGATATGCTTTCTGTATTCATCGAGGGTTGTCGCGCCGATGCATTGCAGCTCACCACGCGCGAGAGCAGGCTTCAGAATGTTCGAGGCATCGACAGAACCCTCAGCACTGCCTGCACCCACAAGAGTATGCACCTCATCGATGAAAAGCAGCACATCATCAGCATTACGGACCTCTTCGACCAGATTCTGCATTCTTTCCTCGAAATCGCCGCGATATTTGGTGCCTGCGACCATGGAAGAAACATCGATCATCATCACGCGCTTATCACGCAGAGTGGAGGGAACTTCGCCCTTGACTATCATCTGTGCCAGACCCTCGGCGATGGCGGTTTTACCGACACCTGGCTCGCCGATCAGCACGGGATTGTTCTTGGTGCGGCGGGAAAGGATCTGAATGACACGCTGAACCTCCTTTTCTCTGCCGATGACGGGATCAAGCTTGGCTTCGCGTGCCATGGCGGTCAGATCTCTGCCGAATTTATCGAGAGTGGGGGTTTTGCTGTTGGGGTCTGCTGCAGCATTACCCTTGGCAGCATGAGGACATTCGCCGCTGCCGCCTTCGGAGGCAGCATTGCCCTTTGCCTCGACAATAAGACGGAAAAGCTCCTCGGGAGTGATACCGCAATTCTCCTTCAAGAAGCTTGCTGCCACACCGCCGCCTTCAAGCAAAATCCCCAGCAAAATATGCTCGGTGCCGATGAAGCCATTGCCCATACGCACGGTTTGCTCGGCGGCTATCTGCAGGGCAAGCTTTGAACGGGGCGAAAAGCCTGAAAAGCTGCCCTTATTCCCTTCCTTGTCGGTGATAGCATCGATATCCTCGGGTTTTATTTCTCTTTGTGCCAGAAGTGCGGCGGCAAATCCGCTGCCCTCCTTGGCGATTCCCCACAAAATATGCTCACTGCCGATCACGGCAGAGCCATCTTCGCGAGCTTTTTGTTCTGCAAGTTTGAGCGCATTCTGCGCTGATTGTGTATATCTCAACAATTGAATCATCCCTTTCGGTTTTTAGTATAATCAATTCCTTGCTAAAAAATGTGTTATTTCAGCAGCGGAAGCTCCTGTCTCAGCATATCTGCTCTGGCACATTCGATGCCGATTTCATTCAAGGGCTTGTCAGCGGCTTTTTGAATATATGCTGTTTGTCCCTTGATCATCAGCTGGGTCAGCTGATGCGGAGTAATGCCCTCTATCATACCCATATCAATACCCAAGCGCAGATAGGAAAGCTTTTCCATCATTTCGCCGATATTTATTCTGCGGCTGTGGGCAAGCACGGCATAGGCACGCCAGACATTGTCCTGAAAATCGATTTCGCTTTTTTGCAGCAATGCCTTGCGGGCTTCGCGTTCGGCCTCGACAATTTGCAGAGTAACATTATGCATATTCTCGATGATATCCTGCTCGGAGATTCCCAAGGTTACCTGATTGGATATCTGATAAAGATTGCCGGCTGCCTCGCTGCCCTCGCCATACATACCGCGGACAGTCATTCCCATACGGGCAAGATTAGCAAAAATCGCCTTGTGTCTGCCGGTGAGAGTGAGCGCAGGCAAATGCACCATCAGCGATGCTCGCAGACCTGTGCCGAGATTGGTGGGGCAGGCTGTGAGATAACCAAGCTGCGCATCAAAGGCATAGGTGATATCTTTGGCCAGCATATCATCAATGCGGGATGCCTCCTGCCATGCAGCCTCGATCTGCAGGCCGGGAAGCAGGCATTGAATTCTGATATGATCCTCTTCATTGATCATTACGCAGGTTTTTTCATCTTCGGAGACTGCGGCCAGAGCATAGTCCGAAGGATTCATAAAAGCGGGGCTGACCAAATGCTTTTCCACCATCACGCCTCTTTCCAAGGGGTGCAGCTCTGCCATTTTGCAGCAGGTAAATTTGGGAGAATCGCATTTGTTGAGCACGCCCAGACATTGATTGAGCACCTGTCCTCCCTGCTCTGCATCAAGCTTCTGCGGCATCAGACGATCGGCGATATTACGAGCCAGACGGACTCTGGTTGCAAGCACTATATCCGAGTTTTCGCCCTTTACTTCTGTCCAGGGCAGATTAACATTCATATTGACCATTATTTCGCACCGCCTTCCAAAGCACGGATTTTGTCGCGCAATTCCGCTGCTTTTTCAAATTCCTCGGCAAGAATACATTTTGTCATCTCGGTCTTCAAAGCCTGCAGCTCCTTGGCCTTGGTGAGCTCGGCATAATCCTTGCCGGGAACCTTGCCCTGATGCTCATTGCCTTTTTGTATGCGGGGCAGAAGCTGTGCTATATAAGGCTTGAAATGCGCATAGCATTTATCGCAGCCGACAAGACCCGATTTCTGCAGCTCGGCAAAGCTCATTCCGCAAGTGGGACAAGGCTCAAAGGCCGCCTTTTTCACCTGCGGCATTTGTCCGAAAAAGGGGAAGAAATCAGCGATGCTGTCCTTATTGAATGACAGCTCATTGTTCTTCTGCGCACATTCGGCACAAAGATGCTGCTCGGTTTTCACACCGTTTATCACCTTGACCATATGCACTGTGGCAGGGTTTTTCTTGCAGTTATCACAAAGCATTTTTATTCCTCCTCAAAATCTTTTCTCATAAGATTGATAAAAGCATTTTTCAGCAATCTGCCGCGCAAAAGCTCGGCATCTCTTGCAGGCAGCTTCAGTACACTGTTCTGCAGCATTGAAGAAAGCAGCTTGCCCTCACGCACAGTTAGCAGCTCCTCCTGCACCAATCTGCCGATGAGCGAAAATGCCGCTTGCTCCGAAAGACCGTTTGCCATTGTGGCATTGATATTCTGCAGCAGCTCAGCATCGCTCGCGGGATAAAGCTTGACGATGCGGATATATCCGCCGCCGCCTCTGCGGCTTTCAACATGATAGCCCATCTGATTGGCAAAACGGGTATCCAGCACATAGTTGATCTGCGAAGGCACGCAGGTGAAGATATCCGCCAGATCGCTCCTTTGCAGCTCGACCATACCGTTTGTGGAGGCCGCCAGCATTTGCTTGATATATTTTTCTATTTCATTTGCCAAAACGCCCATTTCATTTCCCTTCCTTTTCTTCTGAATTTCATTAACAACGACAATTTCTGATTTTCTTTGTCCTTTTGACCATCTTTGACTTTAGTTTAGCACAAAGGTCAAAGAATGTCAAGAAAATTTTGACCAAACAACAAAAAAGCGTTCTCACCGCTAATTTAGCAGGGAGAACGCTTTTGAAAAGATTTGACCTTTTTGATTTAGTGCTGATGTCCGCAGGTGTCAAGAGAATTGAGCACAGCAAAATCCTTGTCGGTGGGGGCTTCCTTTTTCTCGGGCAATACCTTATTGAGAATGAAGGTGATGAGGATTGCAAAGGCAAGTCGCAGGAAAATGAGCAGCACCGCCTGCGCACCCTGTGCCCCGAACAGAGCATGGTCCTCGACAATGGAATGACAGATGACCAAAAAGCTGCAGACGAGAGTCATCTGCTTATGCGTGAGGGAGCCGTCCTTGGCAGACTGAATGATGAGCCCCGCGCCATAGATGATACCAAGGAAAAGTCCTGCCAGAATAGGCAGCACTGCCTCTGCAGGCAAACCGATGACACGCATTGCGGGAGCAAGAGCGGGCGATGCCTTTTCCAGAAGCTTGAATTCCTTCAGAAATTCAATGGCTATCATCAGGGGAATGATGATGATTATCATTTGAAAAAGATTATCCGCGCAGCCAAGCGCAGTTGCTTTGAGCCAGCTTAAAAAATCCATTCCGCCACCCCCTTAAAGCATCATATTCAGCAAAAGGCCGAACACTATGCAGGCGCAAAAGCGCAGCACAAGTGTCCCCCATGCAGAAACACCGGATTGTCTGATGATGACAGCTTCCATAATAAGCGAATGGGAAATGAGTATCATACCCGCGATTATGGTACACTGCTTGACAGTGAGAGTAAGCGCTGCCATACCGCCCAGAGCAGAATAGACATTTACCAGATTGCCCAGCACCAAAACGATGGAAGCCTCTCCGGGCAGACCGAAAATCTGCATCACGGGCTGCAGCCAGACTGCGATTTTGGGCAAAATTCCGCAGAAATCAAGAAAAGCAACCGCAAAATAAATCGGTGCCACAACCTTCAGCATTTTCAGAAAAACCTGCCAGCCGCTTTTGAGGCCGTTCAGGCAGCATTTTTTTACTATTTCCATAATTCTTCCTTCTTTGGCTTTGACATTTTATCTATAAATAATAACACAGTACAGCAAAAATGCAAGCACGATTTTTGCATATCGATAAGCATTTTCAGCAAGGTTTTTGATATGAAAATCCTTTTTAATGAAATGCTTCATAAAACAGCTGTTCTTATAAATAAGCCCTGCATAAATTTTTGATGCAGGGCTTGCCTATTTTGGGACTTAAGCGTCTTTTCTGCAAGCAGTTTTATAAAGGAGTTAATATTATTTTATGTCTGCAGTTGGCCAGAGGGGATTGCGAACCCCTTAG
>JAFSIU010000147.1 GCA_017439615.1 Bacillota bacterium | reverse complement strand
ATTTACCACCGGTAACACTGTTGGTATCCAGAGCGGAAGCGGTACCCCAACGACGACGCCAGTCGCAAGCTGCGGAAGACCAGCAAACGTTTTCATATTTATCCATAACTTCTTTAAGTCTGGAAGGATCAGCAATCGGGATGACCTGATCGCCGCGGACAACAACGCCTTTGAGCTTCTTTGCGCCCATGACGGAACCGCCGCCTGCACGACCTGCAGCACGACCGGCTTCGTTCAGAACTGCACAATAGCGGCAGCCTTCTTCAGCAGCGGGGCCGCAGCAGGTGTTCTTGAAATCGATACCGAAATCAGCCTGGATAGCTTCTTCGAACTTGGTTACGGTCATGCCCCAATATTTGGTAGCATCGCGGAGTTCTACGATATCATTGTCGATATAAAGGATTTTGGGAGTTGCGGAAACGCCGGTAACATAGATACCGTCATAACCTGCCATTCTCAGGGTAGGACCGAATTTACCGCCGCCGGTTGCCCAGCAAACGCCGCCTGCGAAATCGCCATAGGGAGAATTTTTGGGCATGGTCAAGGGAGATTTGGTGTAAACGCAATAGCGGGAACCTGCACCGGAGATCGGAACACCGCAGGAAACACCGGGGAGAATCATAAATACATTGTCAGGACCCATGGGATCTGCACCGGGGTTGTCCTTCAAAGCTTCCCAAAGAAGCTTAATGCCCAGAGAGTGTCCGCCGATCCAATCTTTAACATATTGCATATGTCTGTCAGTTATTTCAATTTTGCCGGTAGTCATATCGACTTCGATAAGCTTACCCCAATAGCCGTTTGCCATAATTCATTACCTCCAATCTTCAATTAAAAACCATAAATCATCATGCCGACGCGTTTTGCCAATTCTTCGGGCTTGAGTGCGAAAGCAACACCAACCTGAGGCAGACGGTCTGCACTTGCATTGGAACCGACGATTTCCAAAACATTGTCAGGGCAAGCCAAAACACATTCGGGAGTGCCGCCGCAATGGTCGCACATACCAACAACCATATCGCCGTCCTTGGAGAGCTTGAGGCAGCCGGTTCTGTCAGCATTGCAAGCTTCGATGCAGAGTTCGCAAAGAGTGCACTTTTCATGATCGATCTTCAAAGCACCGGTAACTTCATCGCGGGTGATAGCGCCAACCTTTTCGGGGCATGCTGCCATACAGGGAGCATCTTTACATTTCATGCAGAGGATCGGGATATCAACGAGACCGCCCTTGTAATGTACGCCATAAACCTGAATGTTGGATTTGTACATATCGGGTTCATTGTAATGATACATGGAGCAAGCGATCATGCACTTGTTGCAGCCAACGCAATCCATATATCTGGGAATGATGGTTGCAGGACGGGAAATGAGCTGATCCTTGGAAGCGGTGATAGCCTTGACGGGTTCGGGCTTCATGCTGTTCTTCCATTCCTGTTCGGTGGGAACGGTGGGAACCTGCTCGGTAACGGTAACAGTTTTGGTATCGGTAACGGTTACGGTGTTCTTTTCGGTAACGGTTACGGTGTTCTTTTCAGTAACAGTAACAGTATTGGTGACGGTTTCGCCGCAGCCTGCCAAAGCAAGTGCTCCGCCAACTGCCAGTGCGCCCTTCAGGAAGGAACGACGGCTGATATTTGCATATTTAAGTGTTTTAATTCTCAAATCTTCCACTTTGAATTTCTCCTCTCGTTTGTAAAAATTTAAAAAATCATCGGGACAAACCTTTTATTATCACTTCGAATCAAATCAGATTTTGGAAAAACCCGTGTTCTCAGGCATTTACCTCAATCGGTGATAATAAAAAACAAAAAGTCATAGACAACACCACCTTAACCATGATATAATTTCGATAAAACACAAGGTAAACATACGTTTCTTAAAAATTGGTGCAAAAAATCAAGCCCTTCTAGCAGGTATTCCTTTCACAGGGCTGCGCACAAAAAATGTATCTTATGTTTAATATTTTGCACAATTTTTGTAAAAATGTCCAATAGTAATTTAGCATTATTAATGAGTTTGGCGCAAGTTGTCAATTTTTGTTGACAAAAGGAGGTTTTTTTGTGAATATCAACCAGCTTGAATACTTTTTGACTCTGGTAGAAACGCTGAATTATACAGCTGCCGCTGCCGAGCTGGACATCTCACAGCCCGGACTTTATCGCTCTATTTCCGCACTGGAAGAAGAGCTTGACACAACGCTTTTCGAAAAAAGAGGACGAAATATCGCACTCAGCCGCGGCGGCGAGATTTTTGTACCGCATGCGCGCAAAATCATCTCCCAGCTGCATATGGCGGAAAACGAGCTGAAGGATCTGAAGGATTCGGAGATCCATCCCATCAATCTGGCAGTGGCAATCGACTATGACATCAATCTTTTCAGCCAGATCATCAATGCATATATGCAGAAGCACCCCAACAAAATCAAATTCCAGATCACACAGATCCAGCTGCCGGGCATCATCAATATGCTCAAGCAAAATGATGCGGAATTCGGCTTCAGCTGCATTTCATATGCCTTGGCAAAGGAAGATACACTCACCCACAAAAAGCTGAAACCCGAAAAATATTGCTGCTTTATGAGCAAGGAAAATCCCCTGGCATCCAGGGAAAGCCTAATGCTGTCAGAACTGCATGATGAAGTTTTCATTTTTTACAGCGAATATGCCAGAACAATGTTCTCGACACATATGAAAAACAATGGCTATGACATCAGGGATTATGGCTCCATTTTGAACAAGGATGCAATCTTTTCGCTGGTAGAAGGCAATGTCGGTGTCTGCATTGCCGGCAGCAATTCACAGTATAACAAGGACAAGATCATTGCTATCGAACTCCAAGACAGTTTCGCCAATTTCTATAATGGACTGGTCTGGAAGCAGGACAGACAATTCAGCAAAGAGGCTTCGGATTTTCGCAAATTTGTTATTGAAAACTATTCTTTTGTTAACTGCTAAAAGGCTTCTAAATCGAATACAGTTCAATATATCAAAAAAGCACAGTCTGTAAAAAGACTGTGCTTTTTTATTTTCCTTGTTCTTTTAGAAGCTGCATTATTTTATCAATCAAATATCTCACCTTGTCATTCACTCCGTCAAAATCCATTGCCTGAGTATAAAATGCCTCCAATTTATCATGCTGCTCTTTGGCGCGGCGAAAGCATTCTGCTGTTTTTTCAAGCTGCTGCTCAAAAGAATTCAGATATTCCTGTGCATGACCGAAACCGTGCTGCGGCAGAGGCAATGACAAATCTTTTTTGATATCCCCCACTCTTGCCCGCAGCCTGATATGCGGTTGTGTCATATCTATCACAGCAGCTGAAAGACTCGGGATGACAAGCATTTCCAGACTCTGTGCATCAAAGGGACTGTAATATTCCTCCACTGCCAAGCCTTTTTTCTGCGCAGCATCAGAAACAGCTGCCAGCAGCACCGCAGCAATGCCGTTTTGATTGCCCTGCAGCAAAAAGCGTTTTTTACAAGCGGAGCTTATGCTTTCAGCATAGGATATGATGCCTTTATCTGTTATGGCAGAAGAAAAGAATCTTAAGGGCGGCGGCGCAGCAAAAAGCTCATTCAAAAGCTCCTGCTCAAGCTTGGCATCATATTCACACTCGCAAGACTTCTGCAGCTCATTACGGCTTTGTGCCGCCTGTATCAAAAACTGATAGCCACAAGAAAACTCCTCCGCTATGGACTTGAAAAGCGCCATAATAGCTTCTCCATTGGCCTGCAGGACATCTTCATCCCAGAATTCTCCAAGATTGACTATTTCCTCACAAACACCGGGAAAGCGAGGGTCTACTATATGCGGAGCTGTGCCGTCGATCACAGCAAGCCCCGCCTCGCGGCAGATCACACCATCCAGTGAGGAGCTGTCAGATGAGCATTGCCACAGCTCCGTCGAATAGCCAAAATTTGACAACTCAGCAGCGATTTTGCGCATCAAGGTAGATTTTCCTACGCCGGGACCGCCTTTGAGAATGAAAACTCTTTGCAGATCGGCAAGCCCTTCATGATAAAAGGAATGAAAACCCTGCGGTGTGTTGGCGCCGGGGAAAAGATGTTTATCTGTTTTCATTTATATCACTTCCTGATTTCTTTTTCTTTCACAATTTTATGCTTATATCTTTTGTTTGGTGCGGGTTGCTATGACATAAGCCGCTGCCCTGCGGCATAAAAATAGAAAAAGAAAAACTGCAAGGAGGATAAAAATGGATATCAGCTTCTTCACAGACAAGACCTTGGTGATACCCGAAGGCGCACCGATGCTGCTGAAAACAGAAAAGCTGGAAGCGGAATGCCGCTGGCAAAAAATTCATCAGGAGGGAGAGCTTTTCAGTGCAGAAGGGATAGCGGAATTCCGCCTTGCCTATCTCACACTTGCCGCAGATTCTCCGGAGGAATGCAGCTATGAAAAGCTGTTGCTTTTGCTTGATGAGGCAGCCTGTGAGCCGCAAATAAAGCAGCTGCAGCATTTTTTGACATTGCAATGCCCCGTGGAGCTTTGCGAGCAGCTTGCCACAGAGGAAAAGATAATCGGCTTGCGGCTTGGCAAACTGCGACACAGCATAATCTCACCTCGCGCCTTGGAGATAAATATGGAATTCCATGCAGAATTGCAGACGGAATGCTCCGCAGAGGAAATATATTCTGCAGAAGCCGAAAAGCCTGAAAGTCTGATGGAGCTTTTGACTGAAGAGCAGCCTAAAGAAGAAACCGCCGAAGCAGAAGAGCTCTGTCAATGCGAAATAGCAGCAGATAACAATGCCAAGCCCCCAAAACAGGAGACAGCAGAAAACCCGGACTGCGCAGAAAAAACAGAAATCAGCAGCATGAATGAAACGCCACGCTTTGCATCGCGTTTTCGTCAGCAGACTTCTTCGCGAAGCAAAAAAGAAAGCGGTGGCTATTGTATGAAATTTTACAGAGTGCGCGAGGGTGACAGCCTTTGGAGCATTGCTGAAAAAATGCAGGTGCCCGCAGCGCAAATATCGCAGCTCAATAATTTGGAGGATGGAGAGATCACGGTCGGAATGCTGCTTTCCATTCCTAGCTGAAACAAAGAAAGGCAAGGTTATGATGCAGGAGAATATTCTTGATTATGCTGCCCTGCGCGAATGGCAGGCAGAAATAATTGCATATAAAAAATCAGATAATGGCTATATCCTGCAAACCTCGCATGGAAAACGCAGACTTTTCATTTGCGAAAGCGAAAAACAGGCAAAAACGGCGCGATTGATTTGTGAGCACTTGGTGATGCACGGATTTACTGCTATTCCCCGTCCCATAAAAAACCGCTTCGGAGAATTTATTGTACCTGCATTCAATGGCTATTATTATCTGACAGATGATTTTGGAGATGCAAGCCTTGCTTTTGACAATGAAGAAAAATGTATAGAAGCAGCAGCCTTTCTCGGCGCCTTTCACAAAGCATCAAAAGGCTTTCAGGCAGAAAAAATGTCTTCTGTCAGCTTCGCCGGACAAAAAATCGCCAAAAGGCTTTTGCAGCTGCAATGCCTGACTTGTCTTGACGAACAGCTGTCACAGGATTTTTCTTATTTGCTGCAGAGCACCTCTGCAGCATTGGCAGGCTTCAATCCGCAAAAGGAAGCCAAGCTGCAAAAAGTATACCGGCGGCGCGGCGGTTTCAATCTTGGAGGACAGCTGAAATTTTTGACCACAGAGAACGAGAATATTTTCATTTCAGATATCAGCGAATGCAGGGCAGGCGGCGGAATATGCGATTTGAGCGAGCTTCTGCTGCAGACCGCAGGCATGGAAAATTATGCAGGGAATACGGCATTGAAAGCATTGAAGGCATATAACAGAGAAAACCGTCTGGAGCGCGAGGAATTGGATCTGCTGCTTGCGGCTCTGCTCCTGCCCGCTTTGCCGCTCGGTATTATCAACAGATATTTGCGGGGCGGTTTTGAGCAAACGGTTTTCCTGCAAAAATTCTCCGCTGCCTGCGAGGAGGAAAAGCTGAAAAATCGCTGGGTCAAGAGATTGCTTTTGTGAGGCAGTGCTATGAAAAAAGATTTTCCGAATTTCAATCAGATCCTGCTGCTTGGAAAGCAATGGGATATGCAGGGTGAGCCGCGGCAAAGCAAGGAGGGCTTTCTCTTTGAGTCTTTTGGCGGTAAAAAGCTTCTGCATATCGCACCGTTGAATGAAGCTGCTTTTGGCTTTTGTCTACAGAAATATCTTTATCAAAGGGGCTTTTCACGCGGAGCGCGCTTCATTCCCAACAAATATGGAGATGCTTATGCCATCTGGGGAGATTATGGGGCATATCTTACCGATTATTATGCCGAAAGCAGTGCTGTTTCCGAAAAAGAATTCAGCTTTTTGAATATGGCGGGATTGCTGGCAGAATTTCATAATGCGGCGGAGGGGCTGGAAATACCGGGAGCACCACTGGAAAACATCAATTCACCGCTTGAATATGCCTTCTGGCTCACCGAACAAGCGCCGCCGCCAATGACTCTGCATATGCTGCCGATATATGAAAAGCTCTGTCAGCAGGCACAAAAAAACTTTGAAAAATGTGATAACGGTTTGATGAAGGAGCTTTGCGAAGCGGCAAAAGAGCAAAAGCAGGTCATACATGGCAGATTCCGTACACAGACTCTTTGCGAATTCTATGGCGAGCTGTTGATCAGGGATTTTGCCAATGCTTCATACGGTCTGCCGGTCTGGGACTTGGCATATCTGCTGCATTATGCACTGCTTAAGCTTGGAAAAGAGCCGGGACTCATTCATTCGATGCTCGGCGAATATGAAAAGAGGCGCAGGCTTTCGCGGGATGAAAAGGCAATGCTGCGTCTGCTTGTGCAGCTGCCGATGGAATTTATCTATGGGATCAGCGATTGGCATGAGCAGCAGCTCACGGGGGAAGACTTTGCCGAGCTGCTGCTTTTGGAAGAAAGGGCGCTGCAGCTCAAAGACAGGATATCGTTATGAAAGCACACCCCGCGAAAGGTGTGCTTTTCTCAATTTGACTGAGTATATGTATCGTATACAGTTAATATTCAGTTAATAATCAATTAAAAAAGGGTTAAAAAAGGGCAGGTATTATAATTTTGGCAAAAAAATGCATAATAATATTGAGGAGATAAAAATGATAAGAATAGTTTCGGACAGCACCTGCGATCTGCCGCGTGAGCTGCTGCAAAAACTTGATATTGCCATACTGCCGCTTTTCATCCATCTGGGCGAAAATGAATATGAAGACGGCATCAATATTTCTCCCGAAGAGATATACAGCTGGGCAGAAGCAAATAAATCGACTCCGCAGACTGCTGCACCCTCGATGGCAAGGGCAACGGAATTGTTCACAAGGCTCTGCAAAAATGCTGACGAGCTGATCTGCTTTGCTATTTCGGAACAGATGTCGACCTCCGCAAATGTGATGCGTCTGGCAGCCGAAGCCATTGGCAAACAGGAGCAAATACACATCATCGATTCCGAGAATCTCTCCACAGGCATTGGTATTTTGGTGCTGGAGGCTGCCGAAATGGCACAGGCAGGGAAAAGTGCTTCTGAAATCATTGCCCATATTGAAGCTCTCAAGCCAAAGGTCAGGGCAAGCTTTGTTGTAGACACCCTCACCTATCTTCATCGCGGCGGACGCTGTGGTGCGGTGGCAGCTTTGGCAGGCAGCATGCTGCACCTGCATCCTAAAATCATAGTTAAGAATGGCAAAATGTCTCCTGCAAAAAAATATAAAGGCAAAACCGATAAGGCTATCCTTGCTTATGTCAGGGAGCTTGAGCCTGAATTGATGACTGCCATGCCAAAGAGAGTTTTCATCACTCATTCGGGCTGCAACGAGCAGATCATTTCGCAGATCGCCGAATATCTGCTTTCTCTGCAGCATTTTGATGAGATACTCATCTCGCGCGCAGGTGGAGTCATCTCCAGCCATTGCGGACCCGGAACACTGGGCGTGCTTTTCATTGCAGAATAATATTTCTCCCTTTTACCTTTTGGACTGATTTAGGTAATAAACAACCTCCCTTCGTCGAAATGACGGAGGGAGGCATATTCACAGATAATACTGCTCGATAAAAGTGAATTTATTTTGTCAATGCTGCCTTGGTTTCTGCTATGTCCTTTTCAATCAATGGACGCATACTATCCTTATATTGAGATAAATCTGCATTTTGTAAAGATAACATTATTTTGGGAATATACTT
>JAFSIU010000146.1 GCA_017439615.1 Bacillota bacterium | reverse complement strand
GGGTTGCAAGGGGGCCTAAGGGTTCGCAAGGGGGCCTAAGGGTTCGCGATTCCCCTGGCCCCCTGCAAATACAAATACAAAATTTACTCTTTCATTAAAATAACTGCAGAAACAGAACCAAAGTCCTGAACAAATAACCCCTGCAGCAAATATCTGATGCAGGGGTTAGCGCATAAAAATAACTGTTTTACGAGCAGCGACCATATCGAGGAATTCTTTTTATTTGTGATATGGTTCATGTGCATTGATCTTGAAAGCGCGATATATCTGTTCTGTCAGGATCAGACGCATAAGCTGATGAGGATATGTCATTTTGCCGAAGGAGAGGCGGAAATCGGCTCTTTGCAGAACCTGTTCCGAAAGTCCCAATGAGCCGCCGATGATGAACACGAAATGACTTTTGCCGCTGAGCATTTTGGCAGCAAAAAGCTCGGCAAATTCCTCGGAGCTGATATTCTTGCCGCAGATATCCAGAGCGATAACAAAAGCATCAGCAGGGAGCAGGGCAACAAGCCCTGCTCCTTCTGTCTGAATGATTTTTTGCTTTTCAGCCTGGGAAATGCGTTCGGGGCATTTTTCATCAGGGATCTCGATTATCTCCGTTTTGGCATAAGCGCCGAGCCTTTTCTGGTATTCGGCGATGGCTTCACGCAGATAGCTTTCCTTGAGCTTGCCTACGCATAAAACAGTAATCTTCATACTTATTCCAATTCTCCGAGCGTAACATTGATATCAAGAATTTGTTCGGTGGTATAGCGATATATTGAGACCTGAACAGTATCACCGATCTGATGTTCAAAAATGATATTCTGCAGCTGTGAGGAAGATGTGATTTTTTCGCCATCGATAGCAGTGATAATATCATAAGTCTGCAATCCTGCGCTTGCAGCAGCCCCGCCTTCGATGGGGGAGATGAGTACACCATAATCAACTTTCAGTCGATTATATTCTGCAAAGATGCTGTCAATATCGCGCAGCATAGAAATACCAAGTGCAGGACGGATAACCTTCTGATAAAGCATAAGGTCGGAAACGATCTCTTCCATAGTGTCAGTGGGAATGGCAAAACCCATACCTTCATAATCGGTGCTGGAGATTTTGACTGTGTTGATGCC
Organism: Bacillota bacterium; assembly: GCA_017439615.1. GTDB lineage: Bacteria > Bacillota > Dehalobacteriia > UBA4068 > UBA4068 > RGIG3181. The sequence goes on along the minus strand of JAFSIU010000146.1, from coordinate 9,512 downwards.
GATGACTTCACCGCGGCTGTTGACAAGAGCGCCGCCGGAATTGCCGGGATTGATGGCTGCATCTGTTTGTATCATGGAAAGCTGCAGGCCTTCGCTGGTGGTAACAACTCGGTTCAGGCCGCTGATAGTGCCTGTGGTGAGAGAACGTGAGAAGGTTTCGCCGCCGGGATTACCGATGGCCATAGCAAAGTCGCCGACCTGTGCAGTGGCAGAGCTGCCGAATTTGGCTGCGGGCAGGTTCTTACGTTCGATTTTGATGAGCGCAAGGTCTGTTCTCTGGTCAAAACCGATAACAGAGGCCTCTTCCACGCTGCCGTCTGCCAGGGTTACCTGCAGTCGATCCGCACCTTCGATAACATGATAGTTGGTAACAATATAGCCATCAGAGGTATAGATAACTCCGGAGCCTGTGGATTGTTCGATTTCCTGAGTCTGATTAGTGTCTTTGTTGAACATGCCGAAGCCGTTATAAAATGATGTATAGCGAATGATATTTGAAATGCCGACGACAGAAGTGCTGACATTATTATATATCGAAGAAACCTCGCCGTAAATCAGGTCAATGACATTTTCACTGCCTTCGGTAGCCAGCAATTGTTCCATTGCCTCGGGGGTGAGCATCATCTGTGTGGTGTTGATGATGGTCGCTCCTTCGGTATCTGTGATGATATTATTCTGAGCATTTTCTGCTTTGGCATTGAGTTCATCGATCTGCGCCTGCATTATGGCTGTTTGCTCTGCAATTCTGCCTTCTGTGAGATAGTATGAAAAGAAACCTCCGCCAACTGCAGAAAAAAGCATAAGCAGAAGAACTATAGCCCAAGGGAAATGCTTTTTGGGTTTTGTATAATAATCATTTTGATGATATCCGCCTTCATAATATTCAGCCATTTTTTGATTCCTCCTTTTTGGTTCGGGCTGCCTATATTGTGTTCTTTGTTGATATTATGGTATCATGGCAGTTTTTTTTATTCAAGAGTTTTTATGCCCTTGCCGAATATTTGCCTAAAAACAGGTTGCTATTTTGAAAATATATGATACAATAATTTTATTATTTCATTTAAACTCAATTTAAATGGAAAAAGGAGGTAAGAATATGTGCAAAGATTGCGGCTGCCATGAGCATAATGAAGCTATCATCACCTTGCCTGTTTCAGGTATGAGCTGCGGACATTGCAAAAAGGCTGTTGAAGATGCTCTTGCTGATCTTGGCGGAGTTTTTCACATCACTGTTAATCTGGAACTTGGATTGGTTTCTTTTTGCCTGAATGATGAGACCACTCTTGACGAAGTCAAGAAGGCTATCGAAGAAGAAGGCTTCACAGTTGGTTAATTTCCGCTTCCCGGCGGCAATTATAAAGTTAAACATAGGAGGATGAGAAAAATGGCTTTTGTAATTGATGATACCTGCATTGCATGCGGTGCTTGCGCTGCTGAATGCCCCGAAGAATGCATCACTGAAGGCGATGGCATCTATGTTATCGATGCTGACAAATGCATTGACTGCGGTAACTGCAAGGATATCTGCCCTGTCGGCGCTCCCGATGCAGAATAATTTTTGAATATTTCATAAAAGCGGCGGTTTCCCGCCGCTTTTGCATTTATATGGCGTTTTGCATTGACTTTTGCTGTGTTTTTGTGGTATGTTATGCTAAGGAAAATATGGAGGTGTGGTCATGAAAAGGCTTGGTTTTGATAATGATAAATATCTCAATATGCAGTCTGCCTGCATCAAAGAACGCATTGCACAACTTGGCGGCAAGCTCTATCTGGAGTTTGGCGGCAAGCTTTTTGATGACTATCATGCTTCCCGTGTTTTGCCAGGCTTCAAGCCCGATAGTAAAATGAAAATGTTGATGCAGCTCAAGGATGATGCAGAGATAATCATTGTTGTGAGCGCGACAGATATCGAGAAGAATAAGCTTCGCGGCGATCTCGGCATTACATATGATGCTGATACCCTGCGACTGATCGATGCCTTCCGCAGCTTTGGGCTTTATGTCGGATCTGTTGTGCTGACACAATTCAGCGGACAGGCTTCTGCTGTTGCTTTCCAAAAGCGTCTGGAGGCTTTGGGTATTCGTGTTTTCCGCCATTATCCTATCGAGGGCTATCCCTATGATATTCCGCTCATCGTCAGCGATGACGGCTTTGGCCGTAATGAATATATCGAGACCTCTCATTCTCTGGTCGTTGTTACCGCTCCCGGTCCCGGCAGCGGCAAAATGGCAACCTGCCTTTCTCAGCTTTATCATGAGAACAAGCGCAATATCAAAGCCGGTTATGCCAAGTATGAAACCTTTCCCATCTGGAATCTGCCCTTGAAGCATCCTGTCAATCTTGCCTATGAGGCTGCCACGGCTGATCTCAATGATGTCAATATGATCGATCCCTTCCATCTGGAAGCCTATGGCAAAACCACAGTCAATTATAACCGCGATGTCGAGATATTTCCTGTGCTTGATGCCACCTTTGCACAGATCTTCGGCTCCTGCCCTTATAAATCTCCCACCGATATGGGTGTCAATATGGCAGGAAATTGTATTTTTGATGATGAAGCCTGCATTGAGGCTGCTCAGGAGGAAATACTCCGTCGCTATTATAATGAAATGTGCAAGCAGCGCAAAGGTCTTGCAGACGGTACTTCTGTTTTCAAAATAGAATTGTTGATGAAGCAGGCAGGACTTGCGATTACCGACCGTGCAGTTGCCAGAGCTGCTATGGAGGTCGCTGAGCGTCAGGGAGAGCCTGCTGCAGCTATTGAGATGTCCGATGGTATGATAATCACCGGTAAAACCTCCGAACTGCTCGGTGCTAGCTCTGCAATGCTGCTCAATGCTTTGAAATACAGTGCAGGTATTGATGACAGGATCCAACTTATTGCACCCTCTGTTATCGAACCCATTCAAAAACTGAAAACACATTATCTTGGCAATCAGAATCCCCGTCTGCATACAGATGAGATCCTGCTTGCACTATCCATCTGTGCCGCAACTGACAAAACCGCGGCTCTTGCTCTGCAGCAGATTCCCAAGCTGCGTGATTGCGAGGTTCATTCCTCAGTTATTTTGTCTGAGGTCGATGAAAATGTCTTCCGCAAGCTCGGTGTCAATCTCACCTGCGAGCCGAGATATCAGACCAAAAAGCTTTATCACAAATAAATCAAATATTATTCAAAAAGGCTGTTTGCTAAAAGCAAACAGCCTTTTTTCAGTTTTTCAGTTTTTTAGTTTGTGATGTGTCAGCAGATATTTTTATCTTCCCAAACGGTAAAGCGCTTTTTCATCCTGAATGGAATCGAAATTATAAAGTACGAGAATATCATCGTATTCATTTTCGTTAAGCCATTGAGCAAGCGAGGTGTTGAAATAGCGCAGGTCGATCAGGCTGACGCTTTCATAATTCGCGGTGAAGAAGGGGGCGATACTGTTGCCATAAGAATCCTTCAGGATCAGCAGGCTGCCCTTTTTGCCTTCGGCTTTTTCGCTGTTTATTACAGTCAGGCCATTGTTGTCATGGAGAATGGCGGCATATTTGTCGTCTTTTTGCAGCTGCTCCATATTATAAAGTCCGCTGACCTCTTTGCCGACGATTTCAATGTCGGTGATGGGCATATCATAGAGTGTTATGGTGTCGGCAAGCGTATCAGGTCTTTTGGTCTTGCGATAGTGCGAGCCGAAGAAATTTTCAACCGTAAAACTCGGCAGATCTTCCAGCTCCGGTGCTTGAAGCTCAAGCTGCTCGCATATTTCATCATATGCATAATATGCGCCGAGTGTGGTCCAGTGATGGTCTGTGCGGTAATAGATATATTCATCATTGAAATCCTGCAGTACTTCGAAAAGTGAGATATATTGCTTGCCCAAGTCTGTGCAATATTCATTTTCGATGGCTGTTTCATCTGCAACAGGAGAGCCGGCAGGCAGATAATCGGTCAATATGGAGGCAGCGGAGGGGATAAGTGCCAGAACTGCATTTCCTCTTTCAGCAAGCAGCTTTTTCACTGCTGCCATATTGGATGCTGTTTGCTTGTCATTATTCACACTGCGCTTGATGAATGAATAACCCTCATATCCATAGATGATATCATTATTCTCTATCTTGCCGAGTGCGGTCTCACTCTTGGCTTTGATATCGATCCATGTATCACGGATGAAAAACTGGTCATTGACATAGGTTTCAAAATCAGAGGTGAAATCACCGTTGATCAGCTCATTCCATGTCAGCTTTGGCATCTGTGCAAGATTTCTGTTCTCAGCGGAGGAGAAGAGTCTGTCGGGAGTAACAACATCCGCAATGGAAAAGAAATAAATGAATCCGGCAAAGAGCAGTAATATGGGATATTTGAAAATTGCTTTGATTTTGTTCATCTTACTGCACCTCCCTTAGAATCTGAAATAGAGGAACGGATTGTAGGTGGAATCAACAAGATATGCAGTAGAGAGGAAAAGCAGGATCAGCATACCGAGGTTGAACAGCCAGCCGCAGCGTTCCTTATATTTCTGATAGGTTTTTTCCAAAAGCGGGGTTGACAACAGCACACCAAGAATGATGGTGATACCATAGTTTTTGAGATAATATATCCAATCGTTCGAGAATTCGAAGGAGAAAAGCGAAGCAAACATTGCTCCCAGCTGCGAAAAATCGGTTACCGCAAAAATGCCGAAGCCGATGATGGTAACAAGGATGAGATAAATATGGCCGAGCGCTTTATATTTTTCAAGATATTTGAGATAGAAGAGCTTTTCCAAAATGAGCAGAATGCCATAGAAAAGTCCCCAGATGATGAAATTCCAGTTTGCGCCGTGCCAGAAGCCTGTCAGACCCCAGACTATCATGATGTTCAGCAGCCAGCGGCTTTTTTTGCAGCGGTTGCCGCCCAAAGGGATATAGACATATTCTCTGAACCAACTGCCCAGAGTCATATGCCAGCGTCTCCAGAATTCAGTAGCACTCTTGGAGATGAAGGGATAATTGAAGTTCTGCGGGAAATCAAAGCCCAGCATTTTGCCAAGACCGATAGCCATCAGCGAATAGCCGGAGAAATCGAAATAAATCTGCAGGGAATAACCGATCATGCCCAACAGGGTGAGATTTGCGGAAATATTCTCAAAGCCCAAAATTCTTACATCATCCCAAAGCATACCGATATTGTTTGCAATCAGGACCTTGCTTGCCAGACCCATAATGAAAAGTCTTGCGCCCGATTGGATTTGCTCAAGATTCATAATACGGTTTTTCAGCTCATAGGATATCTGGCTGTATTTGACAATGGGGCCTGCAATGAGCTGTGGGAAAAGGCAGACAAAGGCGGCAAAATCGATGAGATTATACTCAGCCTTGACATTGCCTCTGTAAACATCGATAGAATAGCTCATTGTCTGGAAGGTGTAGAAGGAAATACCCAGGGGCAAAGTGATGGTCAGGAATTCCCAATCTGTGCCGATCAAGGCATTCATATTCTCGATGAAGAAATTGCTGTATTTGAAGAACAGCAGTATGCCGAGATTGAATAGCATCGAACAGGCAAGCGCCAACCTTTTTTTCAGTACATTGCCACCCGCTTTATCGATTGTAATGCCGACTGTATAGTCGACAAAAATGGAAGCGAACATAATGAGAATATATCTAGGTTCTCCCCAACCATAGAAAATGAGGCTCAAAATGAGCAGCAGGCCATTCTTTGCAACTCTTGGACAAAGATAATAAAGCAAAAGGGCTATGGGCAGGAATTTGAATAAAAACATAGGGGATGAAAAAACCATAACAGCCTCCGAAAAAAATCAATGAATATGTGCTGCAAACTTGCTGTAAAAAAGGGCGAAGCGATCAGGCTTCGCCCTTTTGAGGAAAACTATTATTCCGCAAAGAATGCATCAAGAGCATCAACGCCGACCTGTCCCTGCTCCTGATAATATTTGACGATGGCTTCTTCATCGGTAAGCTCATCGTTATAGCCGCCGAGGATGAAATAGAAAACATAGTTGCCATTGGCATAGACAACAGCATTCTGCAGCTTGGGAACATTCTGAGGATATGCAAACATATCGTCTGCCTGAATATCTCTGTATTCTTCAACAGCAGCCTTCAGATCTGCAGCCTTGCCTTCTGCTGCCAGGAAGCCGGCAATTTTATCCACATGAGCGGACATCATAGGCATATCAATAAAGAAAGAGGTGAAGAGGGATTCGTCAATGCCCATCATATTGGTAGCAAATTCAGCATTTGTTTCGACCATAGCAGGCAGATATCTGTCGCCATAGGCAGCTTTGACTGCATCATATGCTGCGGTGAGCACTTCGGGGTCATAGGTGTTTGCCTTCTCGCTGCCGCCGGTGCTGTTGTCGCCGCAGGCTGCAAAAATCAGGCAGAGGCATAAAAGCATTGTGATCAAGATGTGTTTTTTCATTGTGATTCTCCTTTATAATAATAATTTTTAGGAAACAGGATTAAATATAGTTTGGCAAAAGCTGAGCAAAATATGCCTAAAGTCTTTGCCAAAGCTTTTTTATGAAGGGCAGCTGCATAAGACAATATGCAAGCAGCGCACCCGACATATTCAAAATGATATCATCAATATCACCGATGCCGAGGCGAGTGATGATCTGCAGAAGCTCCACTCCGCATATGAGCATTGCGGTGAGTCCAATGAAAACGAGCGGTTTTCTGCATTTTTTCAGCAATATAGGCAGGAAAACTCCCATCGGCATAAAAGCGCAGAAATTACCGAGCAGATTGATGATAGTGATGCGGCGGCTGACAGTGCCAAGCTCATAGGCGAACAGATATCGCCTGACGGTTGCGAAGGGTCGGAAATTACAAATCTCATTCAGATATTCCTTCAAAGGCAGTTCAGCGCTCACTTCGCGGCCGAAATAGCTGTCAAAAAAGAGCATATTGAATAGTATCAACAGATAATAGACGAAGATGATTGTTAAAAAGTTCCGTATATAAAAATATTTTTTTGATATATCGGATGTTGAAAGAGAATATGCCGCTGCGGCTATCATCATCGCAGTCACAAACATCAGCGCGATTGTCAGCTTGCCATTCACAGGCATGGTGAGCCTTGCCGCGAAATATTCGACATAAAGACTGTAAAAGCCGATCATAAGGGCAAAAGCCGTCAATATGCGGGCTGTCAGCTTGCGAAAAGGATACATCAAAAGACCTCGCAGGAAAACATTGTAAAAAAAGTATATCATAAAACATAGCAAAAGAGGAGATAATTTTATTAATTCTTTATATTTTATAAAATCTTTTATGAAATTGCTGTTATGGCAGCATATGAGGTGTTGAAAATGTTGTTTTTTCTTCTTTTGGCGGCAGCGGCAGGTGTGCTGATGGCGGTGCAGGGCTCCATAAACGGCGCTCTTGGCAAAATCATCGGCTCATGGGAGGGCAATTTCGCCGTGCATTTGATCGGTCTTTTGTGTGTGGCGGCTGTGCTTTTTCTTTTCGGCACCTATCAGGGCGGCTTTGCCAAGATCCGCGAGGTGCCTTGGTATCTGTGGCTGGGTGGGCTAATCAATGTGGTGATAATCTTCGGTGTTATGGTCTCAATAGCCCAGGCAGGCTCCGCCAAAGCGACTACAGCTATTATCACCGGTCAGCTGGCAATGTCAATGGTGATCGAGACTTTTGGCTGGTTCGGGCTGCAGCAATCTCCTTTCACCTGGTCCAAGGGCATCGGCGTGGCGCTGATGGCGGTGGCGGCAAAGCTTCTGCTGGGCAAGTGAATATGCAAAAAACAAGGTGCCCCATATTTATCGGAGCACCTTGCATTGTGTTTATCAGCATTCACATATCTTGTTATAAGGTTTTTTATTCGTCAAACTGAGTGGAGATCGGTTCAAGCTTTTCAAGCAGCTGATGACCATTGCCGTCAAAATTCACAAGATAAACTCCATAGCTTTGGGTGACTGTATCATTTTTTAAAATCAGCCCTAATTCACCATTTGCCAAAAAGCCTGTTATGATTATGCCTTCTGCTGTAATTTCTAATTGCTGCATATCCAAAACGGAAACGCCATTGCCGCTACTGAGTGAATAAGCGGTATTTCCTGCATCATAAAGTTTGAACCCATAAGAGAAGCTGCTGTCGCCAAGCATTATCTGCTGCTCTGTGTCAAACAGGGATATTCTATATATTTGCCCGTGCAGCAAACGCGATTCTGTCAGTACATAGCAATAACCGTCTTGAATGATATAATCAGCTATTTGCCAGGAATTAAATATCTTTTTGCGATTGCCGCTGGGGCTGACCTGCCATATAGTCTCGCTGCTCATAGTGCTGTCATCGCCTGCCCAAATCTTTTCATATGTGAATTCCGTGTATATCTCTACACGCTTAAATTCCTGATTCCAAACAATGTCGGCACCGAGCAGCTCTGCCATATATCGCAGCGGCAGATAAACATGTCCCTGCCATGCATAAGGCGGCACTGCCAAGGGTTTAATCTCAACACCATCACGCAGCACCTTGGTGCTGTCAAGCTGCATAGTGAACATTGAGTGCTTTGCACCGAATTCTATCTCACGGCTTTCGGGATAATAATATATATTGGTGCCGAGCATATCACAGATGGCTCTCAGGGGCAGCAAAGTCCGCTCATTCTCCACCAACGCGGAACAATCTTGCTTTTCACCATTAAGATATATCTCAATATCTGTTTGTGCAGGTGCGGCCAATGCTGTGTAAGGCAGCAGGAACATTATAGCTAATACGAAAGCCAAGAAAGAAATATATATACAGCGGGAGTTCATAATTTGACCTCCTTTTCAGATAAAACAAAAAAGCAAAGAAGAATTTGATTATTTCGGTTATCTCTGCATTGGATTCACCTCATTGACAATTTCTGCAAATCATGAAATAAATAACCACTGCAAACGACACAACGATAGCATCAAAGTTCTTTTTGCTTAACTCTCGGGTTCAAATATAAAATTCCAATTTGTGACAAAAAAATATCATATCATTGATTCTTTGTCAATATGAGAAATAAAAATTATTATTCAGGATCTATTTAGTAGACATTTAACATTTAATCAATTGCAAAAACTAATCGTTTTATATTTTAAGTAAAGCCGAAATCACGGAGAAGGATATATTTCCTGCGATTGTCGGGGGAAAGGTTATATTGCAGTTTTTCTTTTGCACTATTTTTGATTTTTCTTCAAAAATCGACCTATAAGTTTTAGTGAGTAGCGAATAGCGAAAAAACAAAAACGGCAAGCATAAGCTTGCCGTTTTCTTTGGTGACGCGTACGAGATTCGAACTCGTGAATGCCAGCGTGAAAGGCTGGTGAGTTAAGCCACTTCTCCAACGCGCCATATATAAAGGAATGGTGGTGGCGGTGATTGGATTTGAACCAATGACACCCCGGGTATGAACCGAGTGCTCTAACCGCTGGGCTACACCGCCAAAACTGTTGCTTTGTTATTATGCCATAAAAAGTTTATTTGGTCAAGCACTTTTTTTAAAATTTTTGTCAAAAATTAAAAATTTCTT
>JAFSIU010000145.1 GCA_017439615.1 Bacillota bacterium | reverse complement strand
AAGACCAACTATCAGAATTTTCATATCTTTTTCCAGTCTCATTTTTCTTTCACCTCAATGCCTAATGCTTGTAATCTTTCAAAGAAATCAGGCAGGCTTTTGGTCACTGCTTCGGCGCCTTCAATACAGCCGCCTGTCAAGGTACAAAGCACCGCCATAGACATGACTATGCGATGGTCATTATGCCCGTATAACGCAATTTCAGGCTTTTTCAAGCCACCTGAATGAACTGTGATACTGTTTTCCATAACATCGGTTTTCACGCCGAATTTCGCCAATTCTTCTGCCATAACAGCTCCGCGATCGCTCTCCTTTATCTTAAGGCGTGCGGTGTCCGTAAACTTTGCTCCGTGCAAGGCGGCTGCCGCTGCCATCAGAATCGGTCCCAAATCAGGGCAATCTGCCAATGAAAGCTCTGCCCCCTCCTGTAAAAGCTGCGGAAAAAATTCACGGTATATTCTGTCGCCCTGCAAAGAATCTTCCGCCAAACCATCGACTTCGACTTCACCGCCAAGTAATGTCAAGGCTTCAAAAAATGCGGCATTGGAATAGTCGCCCTCGACTGTCATTTCTTTGGCAATGCCGCGACAGCCGCCGGGGATATAGAGCACATTTTCGGCTTCCCAGCAAACAGGAAAGCCAAATGAATTCAATGCAGAAATTGTCAAATCGATATAAGAACGGCTTTCAATTTTGCCCTTCAGTATTATGCGACTTGCTTCAGGCATTCTGACAAGAGCGAACATCATGCCGCTGATGAACTGACTGCTGATATCTGCCGCCAATTCATATTCTCCCGCAGTCAAAGTCCCTGCTACGCAGATAGCATCATCTTCTTTGCGAAAAACAAAGCCTTTTTCTCTGCACAAATTCTCATAAACAGTATGAGGTCTTTCCAGCAAGCGAGTGCTGCCTTCCAGACGCGCTTCAGCACCACTCATAAGGCATAATGGCAGAAAAAATCTCAACGTGCTTCCGCTTTCGCGGCAAGGAAGGGATTTTTGCGGCTTCATCTCACCGCCGAAAACTCTGATGCTATCATTCTCCTGCACACAACGTATTCCCAAAGCGTTCAGACAATCAAGCGTTGCCAAAATATCCTGCGAATAAGCAAGACCGCGTATCACGCTCTCCCCTTCTGCCAGTGCTGCTGCTATCAGGCAGCGATGCGACATACTTTTGGAAGGCGGAGCGGAAATTCTGCCTTTTGCTTTTGCGGCTTTTATCTCAATCATAGTCTTCTCCTGCCATAGTAAAGAAATCAATAGCCTCCAGATAGCCATCTGTACCCTTGCCGACAATGGTTTTTACGCAGGCTTTGCGGATAAAACTCACCTGACGGAAATCCTCGCGTTTGGCAACATCGCTGATATGAACCTCGATTGTAGGCAAACCAACTGCCTTAACCGCATCAAGAAGCGCAATACTTGTATGAGTATAGGCTGCGGGATTGATGATGATGCCGTTCATTTTGCCATAGGCATTCTGAATAGCATCCACCAGATCGCCTTCATGATTGGATTGATAGAAAGAAACCTCAATATCCTTGCCATCGCAATATTTTTTGATTTTGTTCAGCAGGTCTTCATAGGTCTCTCTGCCATAAATTT
>JAFSIU010000144.1 GCA_017439615.1 Bacillota bacterium | reverse complement strand
TTGGCGGCGGCAGTTCGGACAGAGATGTTATCGTGGTCGGCAATGGCAGGCACACGGTGAGAGTTCCTCGCCCCATCTCCACTGGTGATGGCTCGGTGAGACCCCGCACAAATCCACCTTCTTCATCGGGTGCTGACAGAGGATTCAGCGGAAAGGGTAATTCCGCAGGCAGATCAACTTCCTCCAGACCTTCTTCAAACAAACCTTCAGGTAGCGGCAGCTTCGGCAGAGGCAGCTTCGGCGGTGGAGGTTCCTTCGGTGGAGGCAGCGGCCGCAGCGGCGGTTTTGGCGGTGGAGGTTCCTTTGGTGGAGGCTTCGGTCGCGGAGGCGGCCTCGGCGGCGGAGGCAGATCCGGCGGCGGATTTGGCAGAAGATAGAATAACTGTTAATAATTAATTTAAGAAGTCGGCATAGACTGATATTGCTATGCTGACTTCTTTTTTGAATTGTATTTTTTTTGTTTTTGGACACAGAGGAAGTATCTGCTTATAGAAAATACGACAGAAAAATTGTATAATGGTATGCAAGATGAATTATTTGCAGCTCTGAGGTGAAAAAGTGCAGAAAAAACATTATTATATGGGCTTGGATATCGGCTCGACAACTATCAAGGCTGTTGTGCTTGATGACGGTGAGAATACCTTGTTTTCGGTATATCAGCGTCATTTTTCTGATATCAGGCTTTCTTTGACCGATATTTTGAACAAAGTAAAGACAAAATTTGGTGATGCCGAGCTTTATACAGTTATTTCGGGTTCCGGCGGGTTAGGCATTTCGCAAATGCTGGGGCTTCCCTTTTTTCAGGAGGTTTCTGCCTGTGCTGCTGCCGTTGAGGCGCGTATCCCAAAGACTGATGTTGTTATTGAGCTTGGCGGTGAAGATGCCAAGATAATATATTTTTCCGAGCAGGGTATAGACCAGCGTATGAATGGAGCTTGTGCCGGTGGTACAGGCGCTTTCATAGACCAGATGGCAAGTCTTCTGCAGACAGATGCTCAAGGCCTGAATGAATTGGCAAAAAATGCTTATATCACATATCCCATTGCTTCACGCTGCGGTGTGTTTGCCAAGACCGATATTCAGCCTCTCTTAAATCAGGGTGCTGCCAAGGAAGATATTGCTGCTTCGGTTTTTCAGGCTGTGGTCAATCAGACTATCGTCGGACTTGCCGCGGGCAAGCCTATCAGGGGTACAGTTGCATTTCTGGGTGGACCTCTGCATTATCTGGACCAATTGACCGCATGCTTCATTAAAAGTCTGAAGCTGACAGATGAAACTGCCATAATCCCTGAGGACGGACATTTCTTTGTGGCATGGGGTGCTGCCAAAAGGGCAATGCAGCTTTGTGGGCATCAGGGCTTTGGGTTGCAGGCATTGTCTGTGGGTAATATTCTTGATGCTTTGCAGGTACTTGATATGCATACAGTTGCCGAAAAAGATATTCTGCCCCCTTTGTTCCGCAATGAACAGGAATTACAGGATTTCAGGGCGCGTCATGCTCAGTGCAAGGCACCGCGCAAGAACATAGAAGATTATATGAGCGGCAGAGTTTTCATTGGTATTGATGCAGGCTCTACGACCTCAAAGGCTGTTGTAATTGATAAGGATGATAATATATTATACAGCTATTACGGTTCTAATCAGGGGGAACCGCTTGAATTATGCGTTGAGATAATGAAGGAGATATATAAATTTCTGCCTGAGGAATACTATATCTCGAATGTGGGTGTTACCGGTTATGGCGAGGCCCTGATTCAGTCTGCGCTGAAGGCTGATTTCGGGGTGGTAGAGACTATGGCGCACTATCGTGCGGCAAAGCAGTTTTTGCCTGAAGTAGATTTTATTCTCGATATCGGCGGGCAGGATATGAAGGCTATCCGTGTGCGTGATGGTGTGATAGATGATGTTATTCTCAATGAGGCATGCTCTTCCGGCTGCGGCTCATTCATCGAGACCTTTGCGCAGTCTTTGGGGCTTTCTGTTGAGGAATTTTCTGCTGCAGCTTTGAAATCGCAAAAGCCCGTGGATATGGGCAGCCGCTGCACAGTTTTTATGAACAGCAAGGTCAAGCAGGCGCAGAAGGAAGGCGCTACCGTGGAGGATATTTCCGCAGGCCTTTCTTATTCTGTCATCAAAAATGCACTCTATAAGGTTATCAAGCTGCGCAGGGCTGAAGAATTCGGACAGAATGTCATTCTGCAGGGCGGTGTTTTCCGGAACGAGGCTGTGCGTCGTGCTTTTGAGCTGGAGACGGGAGTGAATGCTGTTTGCCCTGATATAGCAGGCTTGATGGGTGCCTATGGTGCAGCACTTCTGGCTAAGGAAAAATGGGTGCGCCGCAGACGCTCTTCAATTCTTTCTTTGGAGGAATTGGAAAAATTCAGCTATGAAAAAAGCTTTGACCATTGCGGCAAGTGCACCAACAATTGTCTGCTGACAAGGATCAAATTCAATGACGGCAGAAAGTTTGTCTCCGGCAATCGCTGTGAAAAGGGCATGATTGAAAACAAAGAGCTGAAGCTGGCTCCGAATCTTTTTGATTTTGAATATAATCGCCTTTTTGCTTATCAGCCGTGGGAAAGTGCTCCGCGCGGCAAAATCGGTATTCCACGTGTGCTGAATATGTATGACAATTATCCCTTCTGGCACACCTTGCTGACCAGACTTGGTTTTGAGGTGGTGCTTTCGCCGCAAAGCAGCAAAAGGCTTTTTGAAAAGGGAATGGAGAGCATTCCCTCCGAAGCAGTCTGCTATCCTGCAAAGCTTGTTCACGGGCATATTGAGGCACTGCTGGAGCAGGGAATCGATTTGATTTTCTATCCTTGTGTTATGTATGAGCATAAGGATTATAAGGAAGCGGAAAATCACTATAACTGCCCTGTGGTCAGCGGTTATCCTGAGGTCATCCGTAATAATATGGATGCTTTTATTGACGGCAGAGCAAAGCTCGTCAAGCCTTTTGTCAATTTTGATGATAAGAAAAAGCTTTTGCGTGCCTTGCAATCATCATTCCTTGATGCCGGTATCACTCTTGACGAAAAACAGCTGCGTCCGGCAATAAAAGCTGCCTATAATGCGCAATATGCATATAAAAATGATTTGAAGGTCAAGATGCACGAAACTCTTGAATATATGGAAGAGCGTGATATGCAGGGTGTCATTCTTGCAGGTCGCCCATATCATCTTGATCCTGAGATCAATCACGGAATACCGAATCTCTTTTCATCTTCGGGTATTGTGGTCATTCCTGTTACTATGGCTGCCCTGGTCGCAGCGCCAGAAAGACCTTTGCGTGTGGTAGATCAATGGGTTTTCCATTCCAGACTTTATGCCGCTGCCACTCTTGCTGCAAACAACAGGAATCTTGAGCTGGTGCAGCTTGTTTCTTTTGGCTGCGGTATAGATGCCATAACAAGTGATCAGGTGTCGGAGATACTTCACAGACATAATAAGCTTTATACCTCCATCAAAATCGATGAGGGAGACAATCTCGGTGCGGCGCGCATCAGAGTGCGTTCACTGAAAATGGCGATTGATGCCAAGAAGCTGGCAAATTCGGAAGAAAAGCCTGTGCTGCCGCCTCCTGTTTATCCTGTTTTCACTAAAGAGATGAAAAAGGAATACACCATTTTAGCACCGCAGATGTCTCCCATACATTTCAATCTGCTGGAGGCTGCCTTCAAGCCTTCGGGCTATAAGCTGGAGATTTTGCCCCGCTGCACCAAGGAGAGCAGGGAAGCAGGTTTGAAATATGTACATAATGATGCTTGCTATCCTTGTTTGCTTACAACGGGACAGTTCATTGATGCATTGCAGAGCGGAAAATATGATGTGAATAAAACCGCTGTCATTATGAGCCAGACGGGTGGTCAATGCCGTGCAACGAATTATATAGCACTTATACGCAAGGCATTGAGGGATGCAGGCTTTCCGCAGGTACCTGTAATCTCACTTTCGACAGCTGCAACGCAGAAGCAGCCCGGGTTTACTTACAGTGTGCCAATGGTTCTGCGTTTGGTGATGGCAATTGTTTATGGCGATATACTTATGAAGGTACTTTATCGCGTGCGGCCTTATGCTCTTGATAAGGATGCTCTCAATGCCCTGTATGAAAAATGGGCAAAAATCGCCAAAGAAGATATCACTAAATGCTCATGGAGTGCCTTCAATAAGCATCAGCGAATGATTATTGAGGAGTTTGATGCCTTCCCCATTGATGAGGAGATGAAAAAGCCAAAAGTTGGTTTGGTCGGCGAAATCCTGGTAAAATATTCTCCCGATGCCAATAATAATGTTGTTGAACTGGTAGAAAGCCTTGGCGGTGAGGCTGTGATGCCTTCGATGCTGGATTTCTTCTGTTATGGTTTATTTGGAAATTATTATCGCAGTTTTTATATAGAAGGCGGCTTGGGTAAGCGCCTGAGCGGAAAATTCTGTATTTCTGCATTGGAATTTATGCGTCGCAGCGCGCAAAAAGCCTATGCAGAGAGCAAGCGTTTTCTGCCCGATAATAATGTTTTCAAGACGGCAGAGCTTGCCTCAGAGGTTATGAGTGTTGGACATAGCGCAGGTGAGGGCTGGTTCCTGACGGGCGAGATGCTTGAGCTGATAGAGCAGGGTGTGGAAAACATCATTTGTATGCAGCCTTTTGCCTGTTTGCCGAATCATATAACCGGCAGAGGAATGATAAAGGAGTTGCGCCGCAAGCATCCCGAAGCAAATATTGTGGCGGTTGATTATGACCCCGGTGCCAGCGAGACCAATCAGCTGAACCGTATCAAGCTGATGATGGAGCAGGCATTCAGAAAGCTTCATAAAGAATAAATGTATATTCCGATGAAAAAGAGGCGGCATTAACGCCGCCTTTTGCATTTCAAATTGTGCTTGACTTTGTTTTTAGAATAGTATAATATTTTAGATAGTAAAACAATATTGATTAATTAAAGGAGTTGCTGCTATGCGCTTGGAAGAAAATGCAGTCAAGGAGTTTATGCTCTTTGCTTTTGACAAAATCGCAAAGCCTTTTGAAGATGGCAGAGATGACAGTTTGGGCGCCAGAGGGTTTTATACTCTTTATATGCTGGGGACTTATGCACCCAAAACTATGACAGAATTGGGTGAGCTTTGCAAAATGAAAAAGCAGCAGACCACCAAGGTGATCGATACCTTGACTGAGCTTGGTTTTGCGCAGAGGATATATAACAGAAGCGACAGAAGGATAATTCAGATCGTTATCACTGAAAAGGGCAGGGAATATCTGAACAAGCAAATCAAGTCAGGCGCAGAAAGCCTGATGAAGCAGCTTGATAACATGGATGCGGAAAGCAGAAGCAGATTTTTTGAAGCTGTGTCTGTCATAAATCCTGTTTTGAAGAAATTAAGATAATCAAAAGGCAGTAACTTCAAAGTTACTGCCTTTTTGTTGATTGTTAAAATTGCTCAGAATACCCATTTCTTTTGCAATATAAAATTAAAAATAAAGAGAACTGCGCTGACCAGCAGCTTGCTGATGAAAAGCCCCATGCCTGCCGATTCAACCAGCAGATCGGTGAACCAGGTGGCAAGAGCTATGTTAGCTGCGCAAAGAATGAAATATTTGATTATGGAATGACTGGTTTTTTCATCTGATTTGAAAACAGCTTTCTTGTTGGCAAAATAATTGACAAAGAGAGAGCACAGACGTGCGATAAGCGTTGCTGTGAAGATATAATATCTTTGTCCCATCATGAGATTTGCCAGAATGGTGAAAAGACCAATATCAATTAAGGTAGCAAGGCCTGAAGAAAGGGCATATTTGATGATCTGCATATAAATTTTGGTAGAATCCTTGATTACATTGAAATGTGAAGTTTCATTGTTGTTGATATAAATCGTATCAATTGATACTTCATGAATAGAAATTCTCTGAGATTTGCATTCGAGCAGCATATTGATCTCAT
>JAFSIU010000143.1 GCA_017439615.1 Bacillota bacterium | reverse complement strand
CAGGTCATGCGCTGCAGGATGCGGAAAGCTATGCACCTTTGCGCATACGTTCCATGATTGCACCTGTTGCTCAATTCGGCTCCTATGCTTCGTGGATTTTGATTTTGCTTGGTTTGTTTTTCTCCTATACTTTTGTAGAAATTGGTATCTGGGCATTTGTCGCAGTTGTGGCATTTCAGCTTGTAACTCTGCCTGTTGAATTCAATGCATCAAGCCGTGCGCTGCTGGCATTGGAAGGCGGCGGCTATTTGACACGTGAAGAAATGCCCAAAGCCAAAAAGGTTCTCAGTGCAGCTGCAATGACCTATGTTGCTGCAATGATCGCTGCTGTTTTGCAGCTTTTGAGATTGGTTATTCTATTCGGCGGGAGAAGAGATTGATGAAGCAATCGCCCAAAGACTGCTCGGCGAGAGAGGTCGCCTATCAAATTTTATATGCGGTAGCAGAGAAGGATGCTTATGCTAACCTGGCCTTGAAGGATGCTTTTAATCAAAGCATCCTTTCGGTGCAGGATAGGGGGTTTGCAACAGAGCTTGTTTACGGCACTTTGCGTATGCAGGCAAGACTCGATTTTGAGCTTAATAAGCTGATTCAAAAAGGCATCAATTCCGTCAATCCCAAATTGCTCATCATTCTGCGTATGGGGCTTTATCAGCTTGAATTTATGTCTGTCAAGCCCTTTGCCGCTGTTGATGAAACTGTACGGCTCGCCTATTGGCATTTCAATAAAGGGGCAGCAGGACTTTGCAATGCAGTTTTGAGAAATTATCTGCGTATGAAAGATAGGGGCGAAGACTTTATTTTTCCTGACAAAAAGAAGTTTCCTGCACAGTTTCTTGAGGCATATTATTCCTATCCGCGTTTTATGACAGGCTATATGCTCAAGCGCTGGGGAATGGAAGCAACAGAAAAATTCTGCTCCTTCTGCAATGAGGTCGATGATATATGCATTTTTACCAACACCCTGAAAACAACTCCCGAGAAGCTGAAAGCGGAGCTTGAAGTGCAAGGTATTCAAGTTATCCCGGGAAAATATCTGCCCGAATGCTTCTATCTCAAAGGTTGCGGCAATCCGGCAGAGCTGCTGCAATTCAAAAGAGGTGAATTTATTGTTATGGAGGAGGGGTCTGCCCTTTGCGCAAAGGCACTCGCTCCCGAAAAGAACAGCTTTGTTCTGGATATGTGCGCAGCTCCCGGCGGCAAAACCATGGCAATGGCAATGAATATGCAGGGTCAGGGGAAAATAGCTGCTTTTGATCTTTATGAACACAGAACAGAATTGATAAAAGAGAATGCCCGCAGATTGAAGCTGAATTGTATATCTGCATCAGCCGCAGACAGCCGCAGCTTAGGCGATGAATATATCGGAAAAGCAGACTATATCCTGCTTGACGCTCCTTGTACGGGTTGGGGTGTGCTCGGCAGAAAGGCCGATTCCCGCTTCAAGAAAAAATATGAAGAAATCGCGGAGCTTGCCTCGCTTTCTTATGAGCTTTTGTGCTCTGCAGCAAATTATCTTCGTGGAGGCGGTAGCATAGTCTA
Source organism: Bacillota bacterium (assembly GCA_017439615.1). GTDB lineage: Bacteria > Bacillota > Dehalobacteriia > UBA4068 > UBA4068 > RGIG3181. The sequence continues at coordinate 3,920 of JAFSIU010000143.1, read as the reverse complement.
TTCCACCTGTACCATCACCGCCGAAGAAAATGAAAAAAATATTGAGAAATTCTTAGCTGAGCATCAGGAATTCGAGCTCGAGGAGGTTTCATCACTTCTTCCTTATACCAAAACCGAGGAAGAAATAAATGATTTAAAATCAGGTATGTGGCAGATATTGCCGCAAAATCAAGCTTTGGAGGGTTTCTTTCTTTGCAGATTGAAAAAGAAAAACAGCAATTGAATAATGATTATCAAAATCTTCTGCAATATAGAGGTATGACGGAAGAAGAGCTCAAAAAGCTTATGAAAGAAATCGGTGAGCCGCAGTTCCGTGCCTCACAGCTGTTTTTGTGGCTGCAGAACAAGGGCGTTGAGAATTGGGACGAAATGCGTAATATTCCGCATTCCTGTTGTCAGAAGCTGGCAGAACGAGGAGATATATTTGCTCCCAAGGTTATCACAAGACAAGAGTCAGCAGCTCATGATACTGTGAAAGTCCTTTTGGAATTCCCTGACGGTGAGCGTATCGAAACGGTATTAATGCTTTATCATCGAGGCGAAAGCAGAGACAGAGCAACGGTCTGTGTAAGCACACAAAGCGGCTGTGTTATGGGATGCAGTTTCTGCGTTACTGCAACTGTCGGCAAGGGACGAAATCTCTCGACAGCCGAAATCGTTTCTCAGGTTCTGGTTATGGAAAAAGAAGCCCAAAAGCTTGGTTTTGATGGTGTAACCAATATCGTTTATATGGGTATGGGAGAGCCTGCCTTAAATCTTGAAAATGTCTGGAAAAGTCTGCAACTTTTTAATCATGAAAAGGGTCTAAACATAGGCATGAGAAGAATGACTGTCTCGACCTGCGGCATAGTTCCTGCCATTTATGAAATGGCTGCGTGGAACAAGCAGGTAGGGCTCGCGATTTCTCTTCATGCCCCCGATGATGCTCTGCGTGAGAAAATTATGCCGGTTGCTAGGAAATATAAGCTCAAAGAGCTTCTTGAAGCTGCAGAGCATTATTATAAAACTACCGGTCAGGAAATCACCTATGAATATGCAATGTTCAGAGGAATAAATGACTCGCAGTCGCAGGCACATGCGCTTGGAAAGCTGCTTTCAGGCAAGCCGGCACTTGTAAATTTAATTCCGGCAAATTTAGGTGGGGCAGCAGGATTTTTGCCCTCATTGGTCGAAACTATAACTGACTTCAAAAGGATTCTGACTTCCTATGGTATTGAGGTAGCCCTAAGAGAGCCGCGCGGCGTTGATATCGATGCTGCTTGCGGTCAATTACGCAGGAGATGAGTTTATGGAAATTCATGCAGTTGCCTATTCTCATATAGGCAAAGTCAGAAAGAATAATGAAGATGCGGTTTTATGTGATGAACAGAACGGTTTGTTTGCTGTTGCAGATGGCATAGGTGGTCAGGAAAATGGCGAAATTGCTTCTGCTGCGGCTGTCTATGCTGTTAAAAAGCTTGCTGGAGCCGATGCGGATAACCCGTCAGATTCTATGCGTGAAGCCTTTTATGCGGCAAACAGTCAGATCTATGGAGTCGGCGCCGGTAAGAAAATTACCAAAATGACAATGGGAACAACTCTAACTGCAGTATGGATAGTCGGAGATAAACTGTATCTGACTCATATCGGCGATAGCCGTGCATATTTAATTACAAGCAAAGGCATCAAGCAGATATCCGAGGATCATTCTCTTGTCGGCGAATTACTCAGACAAGGACAAATCACTGAGGAGCAGGCCAAAACGCATCCTCGCAAGAATATGCTTTTACGCGCATTGGGACAGGAAGCAGTTGTCGAGCTTCAGCAACTGGATATGCCTTTAAAGTCAGGAGATAGTATCCTGCTTTGCACAGACGGTCTTTTTAATCTGGTTCCTGATGATGAGCTTTTTGCAATAATCTATTCGCACAAAGAAATTCAAAGTGCGATCGATGATCTGGTTGATCTTGCCCTGAAAAGAGGCGGATATGATAATATTTCAGCATGTCTTATTAGCATAAAATAGGAGAGTAACCCGAATGAATGAAATGATAGGAAAAATCTTTAATAATAGGTATGAAGTCATCGAAAAAATCGGTGCCGGCGGTACATCTGTTGTCTACAAAGGAATTGACCGTTCCTTAGGCAGAGCGGTTACTATCAAGATCCTGCGTGAGGAATTTGCAGGCGATGCAGATTTTATTCGCCGTTTTCAGCGCGAAGCACAGGCAGTTGCCGGACTTTCGCATGGTAATATTGTTTCCGTATATGATGTCGGTGTTGAGCGTGGCTTGCATTATATCGTTATGGAGTATGTTGAAGGCGAGACTCTGAAGAATTATATTTCCCGCAATGGTGCTTTGCCTGTCAAAGAAGCTGTCAGTATTATGCTGCAGATCCTTGATGGCATTGATTATGCTCATAAGCATGGCATTATTCACAGAGATATCAAATCTCAGAACATTCTCTTTGCCAATGACGGACGTATCAAGGTAACCGATTTTGGTATTGCAGTCGGTCTGAATGAAATGACGCAGACTTATAATCGTTCCACCAATATTATGGGCTCTGTGCATTATATCGCTCCCGAGCAGGTTCAGGGTTTGGCGGTTAATGAGAAGACAGATATTTATTCTGCCGGTATCGTTTTATATGAAATGCTGACAGGTCGTTTGCCCTTCACGGGTGAAACTCCTATTTCAGTTGCTATGAAGCATGTACAGGCTGAGGTAATGCCTCCGCATCAGGTCAATCCTCAGGTACCGATCGGTCTTTCTTATGTAGTGCTGCGTGCTATGCGTAAGGCTCCTGATATGCGTTACAACACAGCTAAAGATATGGCTCAGAATATCTATGATGTAATGGGCGCACAGGCAGCAGGCAAAGGCGATAATGATACTGATGACCGTCCTGTCAGAAACGGCAGACCTGACAGAAATGCCGACAGTAATTCAGGCGGCAGAAGAATACGTGAACCGCGCAAAAAGAGAAATACAGGCAAAATCATTGGTACTGCGCTGAAGTGGCTTTTCATTATTCTACTTTTGGTTGCGATTGGTTTTGCTTCCTATGAAGTTTATCAGATATTTGCGGCATTCACTCAGACAGAAGAAGATGTTCTCGTTCCCGGTGTAGTAGGCAAACCGCTTGATGTTGCACAGGAAATGCTCAAAGAAGCAGGACTTGTTGCATCTGTATCTACGCGATATGATGCGACCATAGCGGCGAATATGGTTATTTCTCAGGACATTGCGGAGGGCATGAAGGTCCGCAAAAACCGAACGATCAATATTGTTGTCAGTGAAGGCGCCAAGGAAACTGTTGTACCTGTGCTGATATTGATGACCAAAAAGGAAGCCGAAGTTGCACTGACAAACAGTAAATTGCTTTATGTTTATGATGAAGCCGTCTTCAATGATGAAGTTCCTGCAGGATGTGTTATTTCCTGCTATCCTGAGACAGGAACCCGAGTCAGTGAAAAATCTGTTGTCACACTGACTTTGAGCTTAGGTCCCGAAATTACAGATGTTGAGCTGGAGGATCTGAGAGGCAAATCCCTGGATGATGCAGAAGCATATCTCGCCTCACATGGTCTCATTATGGCTTTGGCAGAAGCACAGGAAAGCCTTGAATATGCAACTGACAAGGTTTGTTTCCAGGATATCGAGCCCAATACAATTGTGCCGGTAGGTTCCACTGTTACTCTTGCCCTCAGCACTGGCCCCGGACCTGCAAACAGACAGGCGAAGGTAACTTATAATATTCCCGCTTCAGCAACCGGCTCTGCGGTTCGCCAGGAGATTCGCATAGATGTGGAAGATACTATCGGTGTCCATACCGTGTACACAGGTTCTGTTGTATCCGGCGGCACCTTCCAGCAGACCATATCCTTCTATAACTATGGTACTATTATGATTTATCTTGACAACAAGCTTGTTTAT
>JAFSIU010000142.1 GCA_017439615.1 Bacillota bacterium | reverse complement strand
TGCAAAAAACAAATACAATTGTGACTCTTATGTAAATATAACTGCAGAAATGAAACCAATAATCTAAACAAATAAACCCAATAATCTAAACAAATAAACCCCACATCAAATATCTGATACAGGGTTTAGCGCATAAAAATAACTGTTTTACGAGCACCGACCTTAACGGAGAGGGATTTTTCTTTTGCGGCAAATGAAAAATCCGCTTGTAAAAAAAGGGTTTTTTTGATATGCTGAATGGCATAATTCTGAATGGAAAACGAGGTCCTTTCAATGAGCAATGAGTTGCTTTTGATTTTTGAATTATTGGCTGTTTATGTATTGACTGTTGTCTGCTATCGCTTTTTTGGTGTGCGCGGCTTATGTGCCTTTATGGCTATTATGACGATCATGGCGAATATCGAGGTGCTTATTCTGGTCGATGCCTTCGGCATCACACAGACTTTGGGCAATGTGCTTTTTGCCGCGACCTTTCTGATCACGGATATCCTGAGCGAAAACCATGGCAAAAAAACAGCACAAACAGCTGTGAATATCGGTATTTTGAGCTCAGTGCTGTTCATCGGCATCAGCGCCTTCTGGCTGCTTTTCACTCCTGCGGCAGAGGACTGGGCATTTGGCTCCATCAGCACCCTTTTTGCCTATACTCCCAGAATCGTGGCAGCAAGCCTTATCGCCTATGCTATCTGTCAGAAGCTTGATGTCTGGCTTTATCACAAATGGTGGCAGTTTACCTCGCGCAATGCCGACCGCCGTCGTTTTCTGTGGCTGAGAAACAATGGCTCGACTCTTGTTTCACAGCTGCTCAATGCTGTGCTTTTCAATGTGCTTGCCTTTTACGGCATTTATGAAACCCCGGTGCTGATCTCCGTCATTGCCTCGTCCTATCTCATTTTCATCTTTACATCTCTGATCGACACCCCTTTTGTCTATCTCGCCCGTATGCTGAAGCCAAAGCATACCTCGGAGCATCAGCAATAGCTTTTGCCAAAGCTGTGCTTTTACAGTGAAAAAGAATTAAATATGAAAGAGAGAAATATGTCAAGGGCAGGAACTTTTTTGTTCCTGCCTTCGTCTATTTGACAAAGAACAGGCAATATTTTTGCTCAAAAAAGAAAAAACAGCGGCAATTTGCAAAATTTTATCGCAAAATTTGCATTTTGTGATAGTCAAAGGGAAGGATATGTGATAGAATTAGCTTGAATTATGCATATTTTGAAGGAGGACAAGGGCTTGCAGTCGAAAAAAGGCCATGCAAAATCAATTTTTTTGATATGTCTGATGCTTTTGTTGCTTATGCCGCTGCAATCTTTTTCTCTTGCAGGTGATGCATCCGATCCCTTGGTGAGCAAATCCTGGGTGGACAGCTATGTCGAGATTACCGTCTCCGAGCTTGAAGCACAGGCAAAACAGCTTATTGTTCAGGCCAAGGCCCTGTGGCAAAGAGAGATCGTACTCACTCCCGATTCAAAAACCGCATATATCAATCAAGGGGCTTATCAGATGGATATCGTTCCCAAAATCGTTACCGTTGAAGGCGGCGGGGGCGTAACTTTTGTTCCGCTGCGTTTTTTGGGCGAGACATTGAATATCAATGTCAATTGGGACGGAGTCAACAAGCGTGTTATATGCAGCAATGGCAAAAAAGTCGTCATTCTGCCGCTGAACAGCAATGTTGCTACCATCAACGGAGTTGAAACAGCTTTGCAGGCCGCCCCTATGGTCGAAAACGGCCGTACTCTTGTTCCGCTGCGCTTCATCAGCCAGGCCTTCGATTGTCAGGTGGTCTGGGATGGCGCCGCCAAAAAAATCATAGTCAGAAATTATTTTGAATAAAGAATAATATCCAGAATCGGAATCAGTTAGAAAGAAAGTTTTAAGAGGTGTCTTATGTCAGAGTATAACAGAAACAGCAAGTACAGACATTCGGGAAGCTTTTGGGAATTCGGCAATGGCAAAAAGAAATCATGGTTTGCCTCCTGCTCCCCCAAAAAGAAATGGGCTATCAGCCTGCTCTTCCTCTTTGTCATCGTGTGGTGCTTCTTCTCCGGCTATGTGGTTTCCAATGCCCTGCTGCCCGACCTAAGTGATAAATATGTTACAAGCAAGGATGTTATCAATTCCTATTTCCCCGACAATCAGGATCCCACTACGCCTATTGATCCCGATCAGCCCGCTTCTCCGGATGATCCTTCTGTTCCTTCGGTTACAGATCCTGATCCCGAGGGTGATGGAGTCTGCACCATTTTGCTTATCGGCTGTGATGAAAGAGAAACTGATATCGGCCGCAGCGATACCATTATGCTTGCCTTTTGGGATGAGGTGAATAATGAGATCCGTCTGCTTTCCATCCCTCGTGATACTTATGTTTCCATTCCCGGCTCCTCTACCAAAACCAAGATCAATCATGCTTATGCCTATGGCGGCATCACTCTTACCCGTTCCACCATCGAAAACACCTTCGGTATCAAGATCGATAATTATATCAAGATCAATTTCCAGGGCTTTGTCGCACTTGTTGATGAGATCAATGGCGTGGAGATCGATGTCCCCTTTGATATGGTGAACAATGATGAAAATATCTATATCGAAAAGGGGCTTCAGGTGCTCGACGGTCATGATGCACTCGGTTTTGTTCGCTATCGTGAGCCAATCATGGCAGATATCGGCCGTGTTGAAAGACAGCAATATTTCCTCACCGAGCTTGCCAATCAGGTGCTCGTGCTTGGCAATGTTGCCAAAATCCCCGCTTTTATCAGCATCGGTGTAAAGAATGTGGAAACAGATTTTTCCACCAGTGAGCTTATCAGTCTGGCAGACAAGGCTTTCAAAATGGATCTTGCCACTATGCAGTCCTTCACGGTTCCCGGTGATGGCCGCTATATCAACAATGTCAGCTATTATATCTGCAATGAAACAGATGTCAGAGCCTTGCTGGCAGATGTTATGAATGTTGAAGGCGATTCTCTTGTTCTGCATTTCCCTGATGCCTCCAACAGCACCGAATTCCCCAGCTATTATGTACCGCCGACTGAAGAACAGGTGCCTCCGGTAGATCCCAATGCTCCCACAACAGGTGACGAACCTACAACAGGTGACGAACCTACAACAGGTGACGAGCCTACCACTGGTGACGAACCTACAACTGGTGACGAACCTACAACTGGTGACGAACCTACAACAGGTGATGAACCCACAACAGGTGACGAACCCACAACAGGTGACGAACCCACAACAGGTGACGAACCCACAACAGGTGACGAACCTGCAACAGGCGATGAGCCTACAACAGGTGACGAACCTGCAACAGGCGATGAGCCTACAACAGGTGATGAACCTGCAACAGGCGATGAACCTGCAACAGGCGATGAACCTGCAACAGGCGATGAACCTGCAACAGGCGGCGAACAGCAGCCCTCCGTCGAGGTCATTCCTCCCGGACAGAACTAAAAAAGAACAAAAAGGGTGCTTCAGCACCCTTTTTCATCATTAAAACCAAAGTTGGAAACTAGAGAAGGAGAAAACCATGCCCGAAATTTTAGGCTCCCGTGTTGATAATGTTAATATGCAGGATTCGCTCTGCCTCATTGAGCAGTTCATTCGTGAAAAAAGAATGGCACATATCGTTACCCTGAATGCCGAGATCGCCTATATCGCGCAATCGGATGAAAAGCTGCAGAATATCATCAATAATGCAGCTCTTGTTACTCCCGATGGCACAGGCATTGTCTGGGCGGCACAAACACTCGGTGATCCTGTTTCGGAGCGTGTCGCAGGCGTTGATCTGATGGAGCAGCTCTGCAAACAGGCAGCGGAGAAGGGACATAAGGTCTTTTTGCTCGGTGCGGAGGACGGTGTGGCGCGTGATGCCGCAGCCGCTTTACAGAAAAAATATACGGGACTTGAGGTCTGCGGCACCTATCACGGCTTCTTTTTGAAGGAAGAAACAGGTCTTGCAGGTGTGATAACAATGATTGAGGATTCCGGCGCTGATATTCTCTTTGTGGCAATGGGTGCTCCCAAGCAGGAATTCATCATTCAAAAAATGATGGATTATCTTCCTTCTATGGTCATTATCGGTGTCGGCGGCAGCTTTGATGTTTTTGCCGGCCGTGTCAAGCGCGCTCCCAAGCTGATACAAAAAATGCGCCTCGAATGGCTTTGGCGTACGGTTCTGCAGCCTTCGCGCTGGAAGCGTACTATGCGACTGCCGCTTTTTATGCAGGCAGTCAAAAGACAGGCAAAAAAGAAAAAATAATCCATAACCAAAAGGAGAAGTCCATGAAGAAGAATTTTGCGGTCGAGGCGTGGAGATTTATTTTCTGTATAATCATTTGTTTATATCATTTTCTCGGCTATGGCGGCGCACAGGAGGCAGGAATGCCTTTCAAGGGCGGCTATCTGGCTGTGGAGTTCTTTTTCATCGTCAGCGGCTTTTTGCTGATGCAGCATTTTGAGCAAAAAGCCTCGGCAGAAGATTTTCTGAGACCCGAAAAGGCGGCAGCCGGATATTTCGGCAAAAAATACCTGCGTCTTTTCCCTCATCATGCCTTTACGCTGATCATTCTTGCTGTGCTTTGTCTGACTATGGTCGGATATAGCGTCACCAAGGTGGTAACGGTCGGTTTCTGGGAGTTCTTTATGCTCGGACAATTCGGCTTTGGCGCCAAAAGTATGATAAACACACCTGCCTGGTATGTCAGCGCTCTGCTGATAGCCTCCTTTGTGATATATTATTTGCTGCTCAGAAACAGACAGCGCTTTCTTTATTTCTTTGCTCCGGCATTGATTTGCATAATATATGCACAGTTTTTTCAGTCCGCGGATTTTCTCAATCAGAATCTCACCTGCAAATTCCTAGTCTGCAACGGTGTTTTCCGTGCGCTTGCCGGCATGAGCCTCGGCTGCCTGTGCTATCTGGCTTATATCAGGCTTAAGCCTGTGTTTCAGGGACGCTTCGGCTTTTTCAGCAGCATCCTTGAGCTGGGAATTTTTGCTCTCTTTTTGCGCATAATCTATCATGGCGGCTACACTCATTGGGATTTTCTCGTCCTGCCGCTGATGGCTGTTTTTGTAACAAGCATTTTCCTTGGCAACAGCTTTTTATCCCGCCTGCTGAACAACAGATTGTCGGCATATCTCGGCAAGCTCAGCTATGCCGTTTACCTCAATCAGGGTATTTTCACTGTTATTGCTATCATGCGCTTTTCAGGCCATGATTATTGGCAGGCGGCAGGAGCCTATCTGGCTGCGGTGGTCGTTTTCTCTGTTCTCAGCACATGGCTGGTCGAAAAAGCTGTCAAGCTTATCACCTCCTGCCGTAAGGCAAAAGCATAACAGCTAATGCCTTATTGTGAATTCAATCAACTTATAGCAATAGAAAAAGCCTCCCATATGGTCGGTGTTCCTAAAACAGTTGTTATTACAAAGCAAACCCCACATTAATAATTTGATGTGGGGTTTATTTGTTTAGAGTATTGGTTTTGCTTCTACAGTTATTTTTATAAAAGAGCCAAATTTGTATTTGTTTTTGCAGGGGGCCAGGGGGGGGATTGCGAACCCCTTAGGC
>JAFSIU010000141.1 GCA_017439615.1 Bacillota bacterium | reverse complement strand
TTTTGCGAATGTAGAAATTAATTGGTTTGAAAAGGAGTAGCTTAAGAAAGCAACCAAAACAGCCTCGGACAAAAAGCGTTTGAAGGGGGTTAGGGGGTTGCAAGGGGGCCTAAGGGGGGAGATTCGCAATCCCCCCTGGCCCCCTGCAAAAACAAATACAAAATTGACTCTTCCGTAAAAATAACTGCAGAAACAGAACTAAAGTCCTGAACAAATAAACCCCACATCAAATTATTAATGTGGGGTTTGCTTTATAATAGTAACTGTTTTACGAACACTGCCCATAAGGGCAGCTTTTATTTATCGCGTTTATTATGTTCTTATTTTGTTCTTCTGTTGCCGTTTTCGTCAAAGTTGGCAGCAAGAGCTTTGTTGGTCAGGGAAACCGAAATGACCAAAGGCAGAATCTGTACCGCGAGTATGATGCAGCCGACAATGCTGACAGGTCCATAGCTTTGACCAAAAACAAAAACCAAAGGCAGAATCGAAACAGGCAGAAGCATGATGCCGAATTTAAGCCACAGTCTGCCGCAATATGCATGTGCAAATTTCCATGTGTCAGGATTTTTCATTGACAGTTTTGTTCTGAAACCATAGACAAAGTTAATGTCTTGTGGTGCTTTTTTGATGAAAACATTTCCTCCGATGATCATTATAATGGGGCTTATCAGGCATGCAAACAAAATAAAGAACCAGAATCCTATCATTTAAGCATCTCCTTTGACATTAATATATTAAGCACTTCTTGTTGAACGCAGCAGGAACAGGGAATAGGCAACAGCCATAGCGGTGAGCATCAAAGCAGTTCCTATTGTTGCAGCAGCTGATGTGCGTTCAGCCGCAAAAGCACTCAGCGAATTTATGACGCTGTGCGCGATGATGCAGGGCCAAAGACTTCCGCTGCGCATAAAGATAATAACAAACAAGAAGCCGAAGGCAATGGCATAGCAAACCTGACAAAGATTTTCTATGAGTTCCGCACCGCTGCCATTGACCAGGTTTATGATATGTCCGATGCCAAAGGTTATGGAAGAAACGATGACTGCACTTTTAAGACCGTCTTTTGCCATAGCCTTGAACAAAAAACCGCGGAAAATGATTTCTTCAAGGAAACCCACACAAAGCATACTGATGATATATGCAGCTGTTTCGTAAACAGACAGATTGAATTTGATTCCAAACCATAAATTGCAGGAGGCGATCAGGAGCAGAGGAATATAGAACAAAAACTTCTTTGCAGGAAGATCACTTTTGCAAAGTCCGTATTTACGCTGCAAATTGTTTTTGGTGATCCAACCAATTATCAATAAAGAGATCAGAATATGGAAAAGGGCAGAGAATATCTTTGCAAAGCCGATGCTCTCGGAAAGATTATCCATGAGACTTGTTCCGATGACATAAATGATGATCCAAAAGACAGCAAACCAGATCTCACTTTTTTGATAGAGCTTATGCATCATTATTTCCTCACTGAGAATTATTTGGTTATATTATAGTATAGGACGGCTTTGTAAATCAAGCTGCAATTGACAAAGATGCTTTGCAGTCGTATAATAATATAATTGAAATGTAATTTTTTTGGGAGGTGCTTTATGCTCAATATCAGTTTCCCCAATGGTGATAAAAAATCTTTTGATGACGGTACCACAGCCCGCGAGATTGCTGCCTCTTTGAGCAATTCTCTTGTCAAATCCGCAGTCGGCGCTCTTGTCAACGGCGAAAAGAAGGATCTGAATGAACCGCTCTATGGTGATGTGGAGTTAAAGATCCTTACTTTCAATGATGAAGAAGGCAAGGAAATGTTCCATCACAGCTCTTCGCATATCTTAGCCGAGGCTGTGCAAAAGCTGTTCCCCGGTACCAAGCTGGCTATCGGTCCCGCTATCAACAACGGCTTCTATTATGATTTCGATTCAGAGCATGTCTTTACCGAAGATGATTTTGCCGCTATCGAAGCTGAAATGGCAAAGATAGTTGCCGCAAATGCCGCTTTTGAAAAGAACGTTATCTCCAGAGAAGAAGCCATCAAGCTCTTTACAGAGAAGAATGAGCCTTATAAGGTCGAGCTTATCAATGATTTGCCCGAGGATGCCGAGATCAGCCTTTATAAAGATGGCGATTTTGTTGATCTTTGCGCAGGTCCTCACATCCCTTCCACTGGCATGGTCAAAGCTATCAAGCTTATGAGCCTTGCAGGTGCTTATTGGAGAGGCAATGCCGAAAACAAAATGCTTCAGCGCATTTATGCAACCTCTTTCCCCAAGCAGACTATGCTCGAAGAATATCTCAATCTGCTCGAAGAAGCCAAAAAACGCGATCACAGAAAGCTCGGCAAGGAATTGGGTCTTTTCCTCTTGATGGACGAGGGCCCCGGCTTCCCGTTCTTCCTTCCCAAAGGTATGGTCGTCAAGAATACCCTCATCGATTTCTGGCGTCAGATCCACAGAGAAGCAGGATATTCCGAGATCTCCACTCCCATGATGCTGAACCGTTCTTTGTGGGAACGCTCCGGTCACTGGGGACATTATAAGAACAATATGTATACCACCGTCATCGACGAAACCGATTTCGCCGTCAAACCTATGAACTGCCCCGGCGGTATACTGGTGTATCAGTCCGAACTCCATTCCTATCGCGATCTGCCTTTTAGAGTCGGCGAGCTTGGTCTTGTCCATCGCCATGAGCTTTCCGGTGCTTTGCACGGTCTGATGCGTGTTCGCTGCTTCACTCAGGATGATGCTCATATCTTTATGACCAAGGAACAGATCAAGGATGAGATCAAGGGCGTTGCACAGCTTATCGACAAGGTCTATTCCCTGTTCGGCTTCACCTATCATGTTGAGCTTTCCACTATGCCCGAAGATCATATGGGTGCAGAGGAAGATTGGGAAATGGCAACCAATGCCTTGCGTGCAGCTTTGGAAGAACTCGGCAAGGAATATATCATCAATGAAGGCGACGGCGCCTTCTATGGTCCCAAGATCGACTTCCATCTCAATGACTGCCTCGGCAGAACCTGGCAGTGCGGCACCATTCAGCTCGACTTCCAGCTGCCAGAGCGCTTTGAATTGGAATATACCGGTGCAGATGGCGAAAAGCATCGCCCTGTTATGATCCACCGCGTTGTATTCGGCTCTATCGAACGCTTCATCGGTATTCTCACTGAGCATTTTGCCGGTGCTTTCCCCGCATGGCTGGCTCCTGTTCAGGTCAAGGTTATGAATATCACCGATGCACAGCTTGATTATGCTAAGGATATCACCGACAAGCTGAATAAAGCCGGTTTCCGCGCCGAGCTTGATTGCCGCAATGAAAAAATCGGCTACAAGATTCGTCAGGCTCAGGGCGAAAAGATTCCCTATATGCTCGTAATCGGCAATAAGGAAATGGAAAACGGTGAGGTGGCAGTCCGTCATCGCAGCCAGGGTGATCAGGGCGCAATGAGCTATGAAGCCTTCGTCGAAATGCTCAAGGAAGAAGTTGACACCAAGAGCAATAAATAATTGAACAAAAAGAGACCGCGATGAGGCGAAAGTCGTAACACAGTTACAGGCACAGCAGTTGAATTGATCTGCTGTGCCTGTTGTTGTATCAGCGAATAAATTGTGGTATGATTATTAAAACAAGTCGACAAATAATAATTTGACGAGGTGATAGTATGGTGGTATATTCTATAATTATGTTTTTGGCAGCAGCCCCAATGATAAAAATAAGCATCGCAATATATCAAGGTAAAACCAACTTGATTCATGACTACCATCAAACTAAAGTTACCGATAAAGCTGCCTATGGAAAAGCTTTCGGAAAAGCCATGTTTGTTGTTTCGATGACACTATTACTCAGCGGTATAATAGGTATGTTCGGTGATTCGGAATCAATAGCAATGATTGCTGTTGCAGTACTCTTTGTTGGATTATGTCTTGGAATTGCCTGGATTGTCGCAGTCCAGAAGAAATACAACAAAGGTGTTTTTTAGTTAGATAAACTCCAATTTGTCAAGCAGTAAGGGCTCACTTCTGGTACCGTGCGATGTGCGGTTTTGCACCGCACAAAAAGACTCCCTTTACACAAGGGAGCCTTTGATTCCGCTACATCGACAAATGAAGCAAAAATCCGACCTGTGATACAGCTCACAGGTCGGATTTACTGTCTTATGACTATCCCGCTTCATGCGGTCTTTTTGTTTGCCATTCTATCTTATCTGTCCATTGCCGAAGATGACATATTTGCAGGCGGTGAGTGCTTGCAGTCCCATTGGGCCTCTTACATGCAGCTTTTGTGTGGAGATACCGATCTCTGCACCCAAGCCGAAGCAGCCGCCGTCTGTGAAGCGGGTGGATGCATTGACATAGACCGCCGCCGCATCAATATGCGAGGTGAAATGCAGCTTCGCCTCATAATCCTCGGTGATGATTGCCTCACTGTGTCCTGTTGTATATTGGCGGATATGTGCGATTGCTTCATCAATTGATGAAACAACCTTCACAGCGAGAATATAATCATTGAATTCCGTGGCAAAATCCTCATCTGTGGCAGGTCTGACAGAAGCTCCGAGTATTTCGCAGGTTTTTTGGCATCCGCGAAGCTCGGTATTGAATTTAGCCATTCTGGCCTTGATCTCGGGCAGAAATTCTGCAGCAACTGCTTCGTGTATGAGCAATGTTTCCGCTGCATTGCAGACAGAAGGACGGGAATTCTTGGCATTGTCGATGATGCTTATCGCCATTTCCTTATCAGCGGCTTTATCGATATAAACATGGCAGTTGCCGGCACCTGTTTCAATGACGGGAACGGTGGAATTATCCACAACAGCACGGATCAATCCCTGACCGCCGCGGGGAATAAGCACATCGATATATCCTTTTGCCTGCATCAGTGCCTTGCTGCCCTCAATGCTGCTGTCGGGATAAAGCTGAATACATTCGGCAGCAAAGCCTGCTTCCGCCAAAGCTTCCTGCATAATTGCGGTGAGTATCTTATTGGAATTCTCTGCCTCAATGCCGCCTTTTAAAATCGCTGCATTGCCCGATTTCAGACAGAGACAGGCAGCATCAACCGTTACATTGGGGCGTGATTCATAGATTATGCCGATAACACCGAAAGGAACGGCAATCTTTTGTATGTTCAGGCCATTTTCAAGAATTGCTCCATCAATATATTTACCAACAGGGTCGGGGAGAAGCAACAATTCATCAATGCTTTTGACCATACTGTCGATGCGAGCTTCGGTGAGAGTCAGTCTTTCGATGAAAGAAGGCTGCAGCCCTGCCGCCTTGGCATTTTCAATATCCTGCTGATTATGCTGCAATATGTCCGCTTTGCTTTGTCCGAGCTTTTGGGCGATGAGCTTCAATGCCGCATCCTTTTGTGCGGTCGTGGCTGTCATCAATTGTGAAGCAGCTGCTTTTGCTGCGCTGCCTATGCTTTGCATTGTCATAGCTATTCCTCCTTGATGAAGAAAGTGCCGCACTGCTTGCCGTCAAAAATGTCATAAAGATTTGCAGGCTTTTGTCCATTGATGATAGCCATGGGAATATTATGGCGGAATGCTTCCTGTGCTGCCGAAAGCTTGGTATTCATACCGCCTGTGCCGCGATTGGAACCTGCTCCTCCTGCAAGAGAAAGTATATGTTCATCAATTTTATTGACGATCGGAATAAGCTTTGCATCGGGGTTTTGATGCGGATCCTTGTCATAAAGTCCGTCAATATCTGAAAGCAGGATCAAAGCATCTGCTTGTATCAGCCCTGCAACAATTGCAGAGAGAGTATCATTATCGCCGAATTCCAATTCCTCGAGTGAAACTGTATCATTTTCATTGACGATAGGAATGCAGTTCATTTCAAGCAAGCGGCTGAAGGTATTGACTGCATTCTCGTGGCGGGTGGAATTTTCCACCACATCGCGCGTGAGCAAAATCTGCGCAACAGTTTTGCCATAGCTTTGGAATTGCTTGTCATAAATATACATAAGCTCGCATTGACCGACAGCAGCGGTTGCCTGCTTGCCTGCAATATCCTTCGGCTTTTGCTTCATTCCGAGCTTGCCGACGCCGACTGCGACCGCACCGGAGGAAACTATGACAATTTCCTTGCCGGAATTGCTGATATCAGCGATAACTTTCACCAATTCCTCCACACGGCGGATGTTGAGGAGACCGCTTTCATGTGTGAGGGTAGAGGAGCCGATCTTCAAAACAATACGCTTTGCATTTTCAAAGGGAAACATAATGTCATCTCCTTGTGAATTATTCTGTTTGTCTGCCCGGTGAGCTGCGGCGTACCTCAAGCACGCTCTTGACTCTTTTAAGTCTTGCTATGATATATTCCAGCTGCTGCTGTGATTTGACCTCAAGCTTGATATTGAAAATACCGTTGCCTGTTTTGCGGTCGACATAAATATTGCAGCCATTGATGGAGGTTTTGGTATCCGCGATGGCAGACATAATATCAATACTGACTCTGTCGCGGTTTTGTGCGATGATTTCAAGACCAACCTGATAAAGGCCGTCTATCTCCTCGCTCCAGCCAACTTCTATCAATCGATCCTGCTCATGCTCACGATAATATTGCATATTGGGGCAATCGCTTTGATGAACCGAAATTCCTCTGCCCTTGGTGATATATCCTGTGATAGCATCACCCGGCAGCGGTTTGCAGCAATTCGCCATTCTGACCATAACTCCCTGCACTCCCTTGACCCAGACACCGTTATGGGTGGTTTGTTTAGGTGCGGTGAATTTCGGTGTTTGGGCGGGCTGCTCACGCTTGAAGCCTTCTATGCGTGAAAGCACCTGCGAGGCCTGAATACCGCCATCGCCGATGCCTGCATAAACATCATCAGCGCCCTGCATATTATATTTTTTTGCAACTTCAATGAGACGTTTTTCGGTGAGCAATTCATCAGGATCAAAGCCGCTTTTGCGGACTTCTTTTTCCAGTATCTCCTTGCCCATTACAATATTCTCATCGCGTTTTTCCTTGCGGAACCAGGAGCGAATTCTGTTTTGTGCCTGAGTTGAGGTAACAATTTTCAGCCAATCGCGGCTGGGACCGCTGCCTTTAGCGGTGAGAATTTCAACTATATCACCGTTATTGAGCTTATAGTCGATGGGCACGATTCTCTTGTTGACCTTGGCGCCTATGCATTGATGTCCGACCTGTGTGTGAACACGGTAGGCAAAGTCGATGGGGCAAGCACCGCGAGGCAATTCATAAACATCTCCCTTAGGAGAGAAAACATAAACACAATCGGTGGAAAGGTCAAGCTTCACAGAATCAAGAAATTCATTGGCATCACGCATTTCCGCCTGCCAATCGAGCATCTGACGCAGCCATTCGACCTTTTTATCACTTTGTGCCATGCCGCCGCTGCCTTCTTTATATTTCCAGTGTGCAGCGATACCGAATTCAGCAATGCTGTCCATTTCCTGTGTGCGGATCTGTACCTCCATCGGCTGCCCCTTTGCTGCAATTACGGTGGTGTGAATGGACTGATACATATTCTGCTTGGGCATAGCGATATAGTCTTTGAAGCGGCCGGGGATAGGTGTCCACATGGTATGGATTACGCCGAGTGCTGCATAGCATTCATTGACAGAATTGAGAATGACGCGAATAGCATTCAGGTCATAAATCTCATGAATATCCTTTTGCTGACGTTCCATTTTTTTGTATATGCTGTAATAGCTCTTGAAACGCCATTTGACCTCTGCCTTATATCCATGCTCAGTAAGTATCTGCTTGATATTATCGCAGATGGCAATCAGATTTTTTTCATCCTCGGGTTTTCTTTCTGCCAGCTTTTGCACCAAAGCATCATATTTCTCCGGTTCGATGGTCTTGAGGCAAAGCTCCTCCAGCTCATCCTTGATTTTGAAAATACCGAGTCTGTGAGCCAAGGGTGCAAAAATCTGCAGAGTTTCCTCTGCGATCTCGATGCGTCTGACAGGAGAATGATGGAATTGTATGGTACGCATATTATGCAGGCGGTCTGCCAGCTTGATGAGAATGATGCGAATATCCTCTGCCATCGCCAAAAACATTTTGCGCAGGTTTTCTGCCTGCTGCTCCTGCTTTGAGGCATAAGAAATTTTGGAGAGCTTGGTAACACCCTGCACAAGATGCACGACCTCGGCACCATAGCCTTCGGTAAGCTCTTCTTTGGTGATTGCAGTATCTTCCAGCACATCATGGAAAAGTGCAGCCATGATGCTTGTGTCATCAAGCTTCAGTCTTATAAGAATTTCGGCAACTGCCAAAGGATGAGAGATATAAGGCTCACCGGAATCTCGTTTTTGCTCTCCGTGTGAAGCGGCAGCAAAATCAAAAGCCCTGAGCAAAAGCTCAGAATCAGAGGTCGGGTTATAAAGCTTTATCTCTTTGCAAAGCTCTGCCATTTTGTTTCTCAGATCTGCTACGGTTATCATTTTGCCACCTGCCTTTCTTTTATTCTCTGCAATTGCAGAAAAGCTAAAGTATAATTATTTATTTTAACATCAATTTGCTTCCTTTGCAAGCAAAAGCAGTACAAAACCGCTTTCTTTGTCCTTTGTTTCAACAAAAAAGAACAATCGGAAAACAAATAAAGGATATGCTTTCGGCATATCCTTTATCATGTATTCTATTTACTGAAAAAATCCTGTGTGAAATAGCATTTGTATGTGCTGTTCTGATTATATCCGCCGCCGACTCCCAGATATGTATAATTACCAAGTATATTTCTTCTGTGTCTGGCAGAGTTGATCCATGCATTATAATTCAGAAAACCAAGGGGATAGCCGGATGCGATATTTTCAGCGCAGGCGATATAATCAACGCCCTGATTTACCAAGCGATTATAAAACTTGGTGCCGTCCTGACTGTCATGCGCAAAATAATCATTGTTTGCCATATCCTGACTGTGTAGCTGAGCAGCTATCGAAGCATTGTTATCCCATTTTAAAGCTGCCAGACCGTGATAAACTCTGAAGGCATTGGTGCAATGAAAACTGATTCGGCTTTCACCGACCAATGCGGCTTTGCTTGCAGTCTGCAGCTTGCTATAAGCATCCTTGATGATCAGCACACCGTGAATCTTCGTGCCGTTATTTTTATCGGTATAAAGATTATCGGCATATTCAAAATCGCTGCTGACAGTATCTCCTGCCTTCAAACCGTTATATTTGAAGCCATAGCCTGCCGAAAGCAGCGCAACAACAGTTCCGTTATTGTTGACGCCTGCGGCGAAGAAATTGCCATAGTGTTCAGTGCCGAAGATGTACCACAAAAAGCCATAGGCAGAGGAAACGATTTCCTCGACCTGTCCAAGCTCATCTGCCTTCATTCCAAGATAATACTCATGACCTGCAATTCTCAGCTTATATTCATCGGGAACAAAAACAGCATTATAAACATACTGTGCAATATCTCCACGATTGGCGGCGAGCTTGCCGTCAGCACTATTCTGCAAGGTCTGATATTGCTCATTATTGATGATTTTATTCTCGTATGCAACCTTGACATATCCCAAGGGCCAGCCGCCTGCTGCAGCCGCAGCATCATCCTGCCCCAGCATGCGCACAATCATAGTGAGAATCTGATAATGTGTCAGTGTGCTATTAGGGGAATAAATGCCTTCAGAAACACCATTGACAATGCCTGCTTTTGTGGCAGACATAATGTAATCGTAGCCCCAATGATCTTCATCAACATCGGTGTAAGCATTTTTCAATGTGTCTTTTATTTCCAATTGCGCTGCTCTTGAAATCAGAGTTGCTGCCTCAGCACGTGTGATCTCCTTTTCAGGTCTGAAGGTATTATCGTTATAGCCTGTGATGATACCTTTATCACTGAGATATGAAATCGCTTCATAATATGCACTGTCTGCGGGCACATCGCTGAATGCAGCTGCTCTTGCTTCAGTTGGGAAGATGAAGAACATCAGCAGCAGCAAAATCGCCGAATATTTTTTCATATTATTATCCTTTCGTTGGAAGAATTGCTGTTTGATAAATTATTCTAACATATATAAGAAAAAATGTAAATGCTGCTGATTGCGGCAGAAAAAAGTCGGAATTGCTTGAATTTTCTTACCGGCGGTATTATAATTGATTCAACAAAATTGAAGGAGGTCTTCTTATGTTTACAAATATCGGCGGAAAAATCAAAACCTTTGCAAAAGTCGTTGCCTGGATCGGCATCATTGCATCCGTCATTATCGGACTTGTTTTCGGTATGGAAGATGAAGATATGATCATCTATGGTCTGCTGATCGCAGGTCTTGGCGCATTCTTGTCCTGGGTTTCTTCTTTTATTGTTTATGGCTTCGGTCAGATCGTTGAAAATACTGACAAATTGGTTGCATTGAAAGAAAAAGAATTGCAATAATTTTTATTCGTTATATTACAAAAGCGGGCATCGGTCAAACCGATGCCCGCTTTCTTATGTTATGCTTATTTCAATTGTGCGTCGACATAATCGACCAGGTCGGCAACGCATTCTGCATCGCCGAGATTATCAAGGCTGATGTCGAAGGTCTCTTCGATTTCCATCATGATCTCCGCAACATAGAGAGAGTCGGCTTCAAGATCGTCAAAGGTGCTTTCGAGCTTCACAGCATCGATATCCATTTCAAGCTTTTCTGCGATAATGGCAGCAATTTTTTCAAAGGTCATTTTGTTTCCTCCTAATAGAATTTGAATTGTTAATGACATGTATCATTTCTGCTTGCTATTATAAAATATTTTCGCTTGACTAGTCAATAGCAATAGCAAAAGTGGCAGATATTATTATCACGGATATTTTTGCAAAAAAAGAAAAAGCTTTCCGAAATCGGAAAGCTTTTTGAATTACATCTGGTTGAAAGCGCCGTAAAGAGCAGACTTTCTTCTGGCAGCTGCGTTTTTGTGCAAAAGACCTTTTTTAGCGCCTTTGTCAACTGCGGAAACAGCCTTGACCAATTCTGCGGAGGCAGCTTCCTTATCACCGGCAGCTACTGCAGCATCAAATTTCTTCAATTGAGTTTTGATAGCAGATTTCTGGCTGGCATTCTTCTGTCTGTTGAGCTCTGCAACGACAACTCTTTTCTTAGCGGATTTGATATTGGGCATTTTTTCACCTCCTGACAGGAAAAATATATATAAAAAGACAAATTTTTAACGACTATCAGTTATCATAGCATAGCTTAATCCAAAAATCAAGCATTTATTTTTCTTATTTTATGCCATTTATACGCTGATTTTGAGCAGAATGTCTTTAAGTGCTTCATCAATGTTTCCGCTTCCGGTTTTGGAATTGAAATCTGCAGTGAGCAATGCATCGATATTGCGCATCAGCTCACCGGTTGAGAAAAGCTGAGCATTGCGGCAAAGCTTTGTTACCATAAAGTCAAACCTTAAGTCCAATTCCTGCTTGATGCTTTGTGTGCCGAAGCCTTGCTTTTGCATATCAGCTGTGATGAGCAGCTGATGAAACTGCTTAATGAGAAGAGCTGCGATTTTTTGAGATGCTTCTCCGCGGGCAAGCATTTCTTCATAAAGTTCCAATGCCTTCACACCTTGCTTTTGCGAGACTGCATCCGTTAGCTCAAAAACTGAAAGCTCGGTCGAGGGGCTTAAAATCTCCTTGCAGTCTGCAAGTCCGATTACCTTTTGGTCTGTGAAGAGCAACACCTTTTCTGCCTCATGCTCCAGCATTTCAAGACTTCCGCCGCAAGCTGCCGCCATATTATCCAGCAGATCCTGCCGCGCGGTTATTCCTTTTTGATTAAAAAACTCCTTGAGCCAGACAATAAGCCTGTCCTTTTTATATTGCTCGAAGTTTTCCACTCCGCCGTGCTTTTGCACAGCCTTGAAGAGACTGAGCCTTTTATCAGGCGGTGCCTGTGTGCACAAGAGCAGACAGCAATCGGGCAGAGGATTGGCAAGATATTGCAGAAAATCATCCTGACCGGCAACAGCCTTCGCAGGTGTTTCATTTTCATCATCTGCAGTCGCTGTTTTCCTTTTGGCAGGGGAGAACCATGGCACATTCTTGACTATCACAAGCTTTTGCGTTGAAAAGAAGGAAACTGTGCTGACTGCCTGCACCGCATCGGCAAGAGTGCAGTTTTCCGCATCGAAAATATCGATATTAAAAGCATTTTCTTCGCCGCCGAAATATCCCTTCAAAGTGGATACAGCTTTGCTCAGCAGATAGCTTTCCTCACCATAGAAAAGATAGCAGGGTTTCAAAGCCTTATTTTTGATATCTTCATAAATGCCCATAATTTTCTCCTGAAGAAAAAGTCAAAAAAATTATATACTATTTCTGTTACAAATTCAATTACTTTGAAATGCACTATTTTCATTTTTGTGAGAAAATGATAAAATGAAAAATAAACTAAAATTTCCGAGGTGTTTTATGCGCGCATTATTACAAAGAGTGAACAAAGGCAGTGTTGCTGTCGAAGGCGAAATTGTCGGCAGCTGCAATGAAGGCTATGTTATTTTGTTGGGTGTAGGTCAGGGAGATACAGAGGCAGAGGCAGATTTTCTTGCCAAAAAAATCTCTGCTCTGCGTGTCTTCAAGGATGATGCAGATAAAATGAATCTTTCTATTTTGGATATCAAAGGCGAGATTCTGCTCATTTCGCAGTTTACACTTTATGCAGATTGTTCGCACGGCAATCGTCCAAGCTTTGGGCTCGGTGCGCCGCCTGCAGAAGCAGACAGGCTCTATCAATATTTCGCCGACAAGCTGCGTTCATATGGCATTCCCGTGCAGACAGGCGTTTTTGGCGCTCATATGCAGGTCGAGATACACAATGATGGTCCTGTGACTATCATGCTGGAAAAATAGTCTGAGCTAAAAGGAGAAAGATATGAGCTTTGAACTGAAAATAATCAAATCCGGTGTCATCGATAATAACACCTATATTCTGACCGACAAAGCCACCAAAAAAACGGTCATTATCGACCCTGCCTTTGCAGCAAGCAAAATTATTGCTTATATCAAAGAAAACGAGCTGCAGCCCTGTGCCATTATCAATACTCACGGGCATTATGACCATATCACCGCCAATATGGCAGTCAGGGATGAGTTCAATATTCCTGTTTATATGCATGAAGCCGATATCGGCATGATAAAAGAAAACGGCAGATATGGCTTTGATGTGAGCAAAGCATCTCCCGTTGACTATGCTTTGCAGGGAGGTGAGGAGCTGCAGTTCGGTGAACTGCAGCTGAAGATAATCCACACTCCCGGACACAGCAGAGGCGGGATATGCATTCTGTGCGAGGATAAGCTTTTCACAGGGGATACTCTTTTCTATCATGATATCGGCCGCTGCGATCTGGAGGGAGGCTCTTTGCCACAGCTTTTGAAGTCCATCAAAGAAAAACTGCTCGTGCTTCCCGATGAAGTGATAGTTTATCCCGGTCATGACCGTGCAAGCAGCATAGGAGATGAAAGAAAGAAGAATTCCTATCTGCAGTGAATTATGTCAGAATTCACTGCGAAAAATGCTGTAAAAAAGGCTTTGTGGCTTGACAAAGCGGGTTTAAAATCTTATTCTATTATAAGAAAATTTTTGAATGAAAGCGGAGAAATTTATGTCTGTTTTAAAACCGAGAGGAACCAATGATTTTTTGCCGGAAACTACGGCGAAATGGCGTTATGTCGAAAACAAACTGCGTGAGCTTTGCAAGGAATATGGCTATGGCGAGATTCGCACTCCTATTTTTGAAGAAACCGAGCTTTTCCAACGCGGTGTAGGCGATACCACTGATATAGTGCAAAAGGAAATGTATACCTTTGTGATGAAGGGGGAGCATTCGCTCACTCTTCGTCCCGAAAATACAGCTTCTGCTGTGCGTGCCTATCTTGAAAATAAGCTCTATGGTGCTGTGCAGCCTATCAAAGTATGGTATATGGGACCGATGTTTCGCTATGAAAAGCCGCAGGCAGGCCGCTTCCGCCAATTCCATCAGTTTGGCATAGAGATATTCGGTTCCGCCTCTCCCTTGGCAGATGCGGAGATCATCACATTTGCCTGGGAATTCTATCGCAGACTCGGAATCGAAAATCTGCAGCTGCATCTGAACAGCGTCGGCTGTCCCGAGTGCCGCGCCAAGCATAAAAAGGCTCTGCAGGAATATCTTAAGCCGCTGCTGCCCAAGCTTTGCGAAAGCTGCCAGTCCCGCTATGAACGCAATCCCTTGCGTATTCTGGATTGCAAAAGCCCCATTTGCTCTGAATTGACCAAGGATGCTCCCACAATGGATGAATTCCTTTGTGATGAATGCAAGGAGCATTTTGAAGGCGTCAAATCCGCTCTTGATGCAGCCGGGATTCCTTATGTTCTGAACAAGCGTCTTGTTCGCGGACTGGATTATTATACCAAGACTGCCTTCGAGATTCAGGCTGTCGGCATCGGCGCACAAAGTGCTGTCTGCGGCGGCGGCCGCTATGACGGTCTTGTAGAGGAACTGGGCGGCAATCCCACTCCGGGCGTGGGCTTTGCCATGGGTATGGAAAGAATTTTCAACACTCTCGATGCCTGCGGTATCGAACTGCCTGTGGAAGAGAAAACAGATGTTTTTGTGATTGCAGCACCTGCTGATAACAAGCAGATTTTGAACAAGGCCTTTGAGCTTACCTTGGAACTTCGTCGTGAGGGTATCAAAGCCGAGCAGGATTTGCTGGGCCGCAGTATGAAGGCACAGTTCAAGGCAGCAGACCGCAGCGGTGCCAAGTTTACCGTTATTGTCGGCGAGAGCGAAGTCGAAAAAGGTGTTGTTCAGGTCCGTTCTATGCATGACGGATCACAGGAAGAAATAGAAGAATCGATGGTGGCAAGTTATATCAATGCCTTGGTGATTAATGATTAAAGGAGAATTGAAATGAGTGAAGCATTAGAAGGCTGGAAAAGAACAAGCTATTGCGGTGAGCTGACACTTGCCGACAAGGACAAAGAAGTTTTATTAATGGGTTGGGTTCAGCGCAGACGTAATCTCGGCGGCGTTATCTTTGTCGACCTGCGCGACAGAGAAGGCATTGTTCAGGTCGTGTTCAATCCCGAGACCGCTTCTGCCGAGCTTTTTGAAGCAGCAGAATCCATCAGAAGTGAATTTGTTATCGCAGTCAAGGGAACAGTTGTTCCCCGTCCCGTTGCCAACAGTAATCTGAAAACAGGCGAGATCGATGTCTATGCCACTGATTTGAAGATTCTCAACAAGGCAAAAACTCCGCCCTTCTATATCGAAGACGGTGTCAATTGCGATGAGAACCTTCGCCTGAAATATCGTTATCTTGATCTGCGTCGTCCCGAAATGCAAAAAAGCCTTATGCTTCGTCATAAGGTTGCCTTTGCAATGCGCGAATTTTTGGATCAGGAAGGCTTCCTGGAAATCGAAACTCCTATCCTTTCCAAGAGCTCTCCCGAAGGCGCAAGAGATTATCTCGTACCCTCCCGTGTGCAGCCCGGCAATTTCTTTGCCCTGCCTCAGTCTCCCCAGCTTTATAAACAGATTTTGATGGTTTCCGGTATGGATAAATATTTCCAGATCGCTCGCTGTTTCCGCGATGAAGACCTGCGCGCCGACCGTCAGCCTGAATTTACTCAGCTGGATGTGGAAATGTCCTTTGTTGAAGAGGAACAGGTTCTGAATATCACCGAGCGTCTGCTCGCCCATGTTTTCAAAAAGGCAATGAATGTCGATCTGCCGCTTCCTTTCCCTCGCATCACCTATGCCGATGCAATGAGCCGCTATGGCTCTGATAAGCCCGACCTCCGCTTTGGTTTGGAAATGGTCGATATTGCCGATCTTGTAAGTGATTGCGATTTCAAGGTCTTTGCTAATGCTGCACAGAATGGCGGCTGGGTCAAGGGTATCAATGTCAAGGGCGGTGCTTCCTTCTCCCGCCGCGAAATAGATGACCTTGCAAAATATGCCTCCATCTATGGCGCTAAAGGTCTTGCATGGATTTCCCTTGCCAATGGCGAGATCAAATCTCCCATTCAGAAATTCTTTGCCGAAGATCAGTTCGCTGCAATTCTTGAAAGAATGTCTGCTGTTGACGGCGATCTGCTCTTGTTTGTTGCGGATACCCCTTCCGTTACTGCCGATTCTCTCGGTCATCTGCGCTGCGAGATAGCCAAGCGTATGAATCTCATCGATCCCGATGAGCTCAATTTCTTATGGGTTGTCGAATTCCCGATGTTCGAATGGGCAGAGGAGGATCAGAAGTGGAAGGCAGTTCACCATCCCTTCACCTCTCCTATGGACAGCGACATCGAGCTGCTTGCCACCGACAGAGGCAAGGCTCGCGCCAAGGCTTATGATGTTGTTCTCAATGGTGTTGAATTGGGCGGCGGCTCCATCCGTATCCATCGCAGGGATGTTCAGGAAACCATCTTCGATCTGCTCAATATCGATAAAGAAGCTCAGCAGGCAAAATTCGGATATCTGCTCGAGGCTTTCGAATTCGGCACTCCTCCTCATGGCGGTATTGCCTTCGGTCTGGACAGAATGGTTATGCTGATGGCTCAGCGCGACAGCATCCGCGATGTCATCGCCTTCCCAAAAACTCAGAGCGCAACCTGCCTGATGATGCAGGCGCCCTCCGATGTCGATGAGAAGCAGCTGAATGAATTGCATATCGCACTTGCGCTGTCTCAAAATGATAAAGAATAATATAAAAGCACAGGCTTGTTAGCCTGTGCTTTTATAGTTTTTGTGTAAATAACCAATCTCTTGCAGCTTCCAGTTGATAGACCAAATGCCATGTTCCGTCGTGCCCACCGCCGTTTGTGCGGTCAGGCTGATTCTTTCGCCAGATACTATCCGGAAGAAAGCGCGTAATACGGAAGCTGTTCTCGTCATTTGCTGCTTCCTGTATAGACTTGCATATTGCTTCTTTTGACTGATCTGCATTTACTTCATATTCTCCAAGTTGGCCGCCCATATGTCTGATCATTTGCGGCAGTTCATGCATCCTTTTTGTGCCCTGATCCTCTGCAGAAAGAAATATCCAGATATTCTTATCCCATAATGTGGCTGTGTTTTGCACATCCCAATGCCCTGCAAGAAGCAGTGCTGCAGCAAAATAATGTGGAAAACGCAGCATCAGTGCTATGGATGCCATAAATCCCATTGATTGTCCGGTAAGATATATGCGATTTGAATCAATATTATATTGCTTTTGCAGTTCATCACAAATCTCTTTTATGGTGTTTATATCGTCGCTTGCGGTATATTGACCGTCTATGATACGAGTGATAGGAGTCTCTTTGCTGTGTTGGGGCGCCAATATAAAGCATGGATGTTTTGTTTGTTCTTGTTTGTCGGCCCAAATAGTTGCACCGATTCCTTGTTCCAGTGTTATTTTTGATTCCAAACCGATTGTGCCTGCATCATGAATGAAAAGCAATAGAGGATAGCTTTGTGCGGCATTATAATTCTCGGGGATAAAAAGGTTGTAGCTTATATCTTTGAATTGCTGTTCAAGAAACAGGTCGGATAACTGATTCAATTCTTGGTTATTAAACCGGATGTGCGTCCATGCGGGCAGAATACTGTTATCAGCTGCTTTAATATCGTATATTTGTCTGACACCGATTTTTATTGGTTTTCTTTGTGTCTGAATACCAAAAATGCCGCCTCTTTTGGGAGCCGATGTAATGACGGATTTAGGATCAGGTATTATTTTGCTGAATCTGCATCTGCCGTTTATATCAGTTACAGTAAAGGCAGCTTCGTCATTGCTATCCAGCTCAATAATAATATATTGTCCGTTTGTCGCTTCTGCGGATATATTGGGTTCATTATTGGTATAGCATTTGACAATATTCCTGTTTTCAATCATAAAACTATTGAGAGGAAAGTCCTGTGATGTAAA